>DASQZE010000320.1:0-4589 GCA_035638875.1 Longimicrobium sp. | reverse complement strand
CAGCAACAACATCGCTATTCCTTGTGCCGCATAGACTTGCCGCCACCGCGCGGACGGCCCGGGGATCTACCGTGCAACGGCCGTTCCCCTCCGCGCACGCACGGAGCTTGCTTACGCTCTCCTGGAACGCGATCCCAACGGAGAGGAGCTTTCAGCATGCGAGGCAACCGCTACGACCGTGGATGGACGCCGGCCAGCCGGTACGGGGGCGACTTTGGCGGACGGCAGGGACCGGCACAGGGCCGCGGGCACACGACCGGATACGGCGCTGGCGCGGGGCGTGGGTACGATGCGCCCCTGCGCGGGCGCTACGACCGCGGGTGGACGCAGGAGATGGCCTTCGGCCGCGAGCCCGGGATGGGGATGAACGGGCCGGGGATGTTCACGCCGTTCGGCTGGGATCCCATGCTGCGCTGGACGGGCTGGGACCCGCTGGCGGGCTTCATCCCGTACCAGGACACGCCCCGCCAGGGGTCGTACGGCCTGGCGGAGGACGCACGCCGCTACGAGCACGACTACTACCGCGGCAACACGGCGCGCCGGTACGGGGGCGACTACGGGCGTCCGCGGATGCCCGAGCACCGCATGCCGCCCCGCCAGAGCCCGCAGTACGGCCAGGGCGGAGACCGCGCCCTGCAGGAGTGGGCCCGCGCGCGGGGCTACGACGTGGGATACACCATCCAGCCGCGGCTGGGGCCGCGCCGCTGATCCGTCATCATCCACCTGGGCAGGAGCGAGACCGGATGACCAAGCGCAACATCGACCCGAGCTTTGACCCCGAGGAGATCGAGAACGACGATCCGCTCGGCGAGCAGATGTTCGCCGAGGCGGGCTTCGAGGACGCCCCCGGCGGCGGCCCGTCGTTCTCCGCCCCCGGGATGGAGGAGAACGACAAGCGCCCCGGCGGACACGGGCAGAAGTCGCCGGCATTCCGGAGGACCGCCAGCGCCAGGTGAACACGCCCAGCGACCAGCACCCAGACAGCGAGAACGTCGTGGTCCGCGAGCGCGGCGGCGAGAGCAAGGGCGATCCGGCGGTGGGCGGAACCCGGCCGGACTGACGGAACTGCGGGGGTGACTGACGGAACTGCGGGTTACAGGGGACGGCCAGCAACTGCGGTTGCTGGCCGTCGTTCGTTCCGGCACACGCCCGCCGCCCGGCCGGCAATCCACCTCTCCGCGATCTGCCGTTGCCCGCTGTAACCTGTCCCCTGTACCCTGTCCCCCGCAGTTCACGGCGTGCACTTTGCCACGCATCCGCCGCATGGACGCACCCAAACTCCCGCACGACATCGCGGACATGATCCGCCGCATCCGCACGGCTGTGGAGCCGTACCCCAAGGCAGCCCTCTTCGACCTGGCGGACCGCGGATGGACCACGCCGTTCCAGCAGCTTGTGGCGTGCATGATCTCCATCCGCACCACGGATGAGGTGATGCTCCCCACCGCCATCCGCCTGTTCGAGCACGCCTCCACCCCGGCGGAGGTAGCGCGGCTGAGCATGGACGAGATCGACGCGCTCATCCACGCCAGCGCTTTCCACTACGGCAAGGCGGGGCAGATCAAGGAGATCGCGGAGCGGCTGGTGGTGGAGCACGGTGGCGAGCTGGGCTGCGACGAGGCGCTGATGCTCTCGTTCCGCGGCGTGGGGCCCAAGTGCGCAAACCTGGTGATGGGCGTGGCGTGCGGGCAGCCCCGAATTGGCGTGGACGTGCACGTGCACCGCATAACCAACCGCTGGGGCTACGTCGCCGCGCCCACGCCGGAGACGACGATGGTTCAGCTGCAGCAAACGCTCCCCGAGCGCTACTGGATCGAGATCAACCGGCTGCTGGTGCCCTTTGGCAAGCACGTCTGCACGGGGCGCCTGCCGAAGTGCAGGACCTGCCCCGTGCTCGCCTACTGCCGGCAGGTGGGCGTCACGAAGCACCGGTAACGGGCCCTCACCCGGCCTCGCTTAGGCTCGTCCACCCTCTCCCACAAACTGCGTGGGAGAGGGTATACACCCCAGCCCGTGCAGGGGGGGCGGACCTCGGGCGGCGCTGAAAGTGGAAGGGGCCGGGGGAGGGGCGCCCCGCCCGTGCACGAAGGCAGCCTCTCCGGCGGGACTGGGGTTCTCCCCCTCCTGCCCGCGAAGCGGGGGAGGGGGCCGGGGGGAGGGGGCTCTCCGCCGGTGCAGAGAGCCCGCCTCGCGCCCGAATCCGGAATCGTTCTCCCCCTCTCCGCGAGGAACGAGCGGGGAGGGGGCCGGGGGGAGGGGCTCTCCGCCGGTGCAGAGAGCCCGCCACCCCCCACGATCCCCAGTTATGCGCCCACCGCCACCGCCCCCACCGGCTCCGCGGCCTCCACCTGCTTTCGCGCCGGCGGCTGGTACGTGCCGGGGACGTTGCGGAACGCGATGGCGATGCGGTTCCAGCCGTTGATGGCCACGACGGCCACCGTGAGGTCCATCAGCTCCGTCTCGCTGAGCTGGGCGCGCGCCTCCTCGAACACCGCGTCGGGCACGTGGCCGTCGTGCAGGTTCGTCAGCGCCTCGGTCCAGGCGAGCGCCGCCCGCTCGCGCGCCGTATAGAACGGCGTCTCACGCCACGCATCCAGCGCGTACAGCCGCTGCTCGCTTTCCCCCGCGGCGCGGGCGTCCTTGCTGTGCATGTCGATGCAGTACGCGCAGCCGTTCATCTGCGAGGCGCGCATCTTTACCAGGTGCAGCAGCCCGTGCTCGATGCTGCCCTGCCGCACGAACCCCTCCAGCCCCACCATGGCCCGCAGCGCGCCCGGCGATGCCTTGCCGTAGTCCATTCTCGGCTTCATCAGTCCCCTCCCCTGGTCAGGTTCACCACGTCGGTCCCTCTTTCCGACGCGGAAGCTAGCGCCCAGGTTGGTCCCTGCGAAGCTCCATTTTTCGCTCCTTCGACTGGACCAATGTCCAAGCAGACCACGAGCCTTCCCCTGGCGCTGGACCCGGCGCCGGCGGGCGTGCCGCGCCACCGCTGGCTGTACGAGGTGCTGCGCGCGGCCATCCTGGACGGCCGCCTGGCGCCGCTCACCCGGCTTCCCGCCACGCGCGACCTGGCCGCACAACTCGCCGTGAGCCGGGGGACGGTGCTGGCCGCGTTCGACCGGCTGCGGGCGGAGGGATACGTGGAATCGCGCGTGGGCGACGGCACCTACGTGCGCCGCGTGGCCTCCGCCGGGGCCGCGCGGACGACGACGGACGCGCCGGCGCCGCCCCGATTGTCGGCGTACGCGCGGCGGGTGGAGCCGTTCCTGGGATTGTTCAGCGGAAGCGCGCGGGCGTTCCGGGTGGCGCAGCCGGCGCTGGATGCGTTTCCGTCCGCGCTCTGGTCGCGGATGGCGTCGCGGCGGCTGCGGCGCGGCACGGGCAGCTTCCTGGGGAACGGCGAGGTCGCGGGATACGCCCCGCTCCGGCACGCCATCGCGGAGTACCTGCGCACCATGCGCGGCGTGCGCTGCACGGCGGACCAGGTGATCGTCACGTCCGGCGCGCAGGAAGGGATCGAGTTGACGGTGCGGGCGCTGGTGGATCCCGGCGACCCGGTTTGGATGGAGGATCCCGGCTACCCGGCCACCCTGCGCACGCTGCGGGCGGCGGGCGCGCGCGTGCTCCATGCACCGGTGGATGCGCGCGGGCTGGACGTGCAGCGCGCCGCGCGCGAGCTGGGCCCGGCGCGGCTGGCGTGCGTGACGCCGGCGAACCAGTTCCCCCTGGGGATGGCGATGGACGCGGCGCGGCGGCTGGAGCTGCTGGCGTGGGCGCGGACGTGCGGCGCGGCCATCCTGGAAGACGACTACGACAGCGAGTTCCGCTATGCCGGGCAGCCCATCCCCGCCCTGCAGGGGCTGGACACCGACGGCCGCGTGATCTTCATCGGCACGCTGAACAAGGTGCTCTTCCCGTCCCTGCGGCTGGGCTACGTCGTCGTGCCGGACGCGCTGGTAGATGCGTTCGTGGCCATCAAGTCGCTCACGACGCGCTTCGGGCCCGGGCTCGCGCAGATCGTGACGTGCGACTTCATGGATGCGGGCCACTTCGGGCGGCACGTGCGGCGGATGCGCGAGTTGTACGCGGCCCGGCTGGGTGCCCTGCGCGACGGCGTGGCCCGCGACCTGGAGGGACTGGCCACGCTGCGCAACGCGGATGCGGGGATGCACACCATCGGCTGGCTGCCAGCGGACGTGGACGAGGGCGCGGCCGCCTCCGCCGCGGCGGCGTGGGGGCTGGAGGTGGTGGGGATCCGCCGCTTCTGGCAGCACCACGCGCTGCCGCCCGGCCTGAACCTGGGGTTCTCCGCCGTGGACGAGGCGGAGATCGCCCGCGGCACGGAGAACCTGGCCCGCGCCCTGGCGACGGTACGGGGCACGGCGCGGCCGCGGGATTCCTGACGCGCCCCTACTCCGCCGTCGCCGTCGCCAGCTCCCCGTCCGCCCGCCGGCGGCGGCGCCGCGGCGGATCGAGGGTCGCGACCAGGGCGCGCAGGGCGTGCACCAGCCCGCCGACCTCCTGGATCACCCGCTCGTCACCCTCGCGCAGCATGGCGGCGAGGATGTGCTTGCAGATCCGTTCGCGCC
>DASQZE010000319.1:0-13203 GCA_035638875.1 Longimicrobium sp. | reverse complement strand
GCGACACCGCCCGCGCCGTGTCGGCACGGGCCGGGGCCGTGAGCCGCACCCCCCACGCCGACGCCAGGTCCTGGTCCGACGGCGCCCGCACGGGCGACCCCAGCACCAGCACGTGCCCCAGCTGCGACGGCGACACCAGCGGGCGCACGTAGTAGATGCGCTGCCACCCGTCGGGGTCCGTGCCGCTCGCGGCCACCTTGCCCACCGGGATGCCGCGCGGGTACACGCCCCCGTCGCCCGACGTCACGATCAGTGTTCCCGTGTCCGGCGCCGTGTGAAAGGCCACGGGGCTGAAGCCCAGCATGAGCTCCGTGCCGTTGGCCGACCGCAGCGGCTCCGCCACTCCGTACGTTTCTCCATCCAGCGTCATCACCGACACGGCGAACTCCGGGTGGGTCCACGCGTGAAAGGTGCTGCTTTCCCGGCCCAGCTGTCCCACCTGCCCCGCCAGCCCCTCCGCCGTGATGACGGGCGCCCCGTCCACCACCCGGTCGCGGGCGCCGGCCGACAGGCGGTACACCCCCTCGGAGCCCGGCCCCGCCATGGGCGTGGCCTCGGCGGCCACGAACGAGTACGAAAGCCGCTCGCGAAAGCCCAGGAGCTGCCGCAGCTCGCGGTTTTCCGCGGCCAGCGTGGCCTGCCCCACCAAAAAGCTGGCCAGCGAGTCGCGCTCGGCGCGCAGGCTCGACGCGTCGGCGTAGCGGCCGGCGCGGTCCGCCGCGCCCCGCTGCACCGCCGTAAAGGGGCGCAGCACGGTGGCGCGCACGGCGTGGCCCAGCCCGTCCTTGTAGACCTCGGGCATGAACATGACCAGCGCCGACAGGGCCGTGAACAGCCCCGCGACAACCAGGTCCTTTTTGCGGCCGCGCTCTCCGGCGCCGCGCAGGTACGGTCTGAAGCTGCTCAGTTGGTCAACACTCCTCGGTACTTGACCACGTCGTCCAGGATGCGCCCGGCGCCGCGCACCACACAGGTCAACGGGTCTTCGTCCACGTGGATGGGCAGGTTGGTCTCCCGTGCGATCAGCGTGTCCAGCCCGCGGATGAGCGCGCCGCCCCCCGTCATCACGATCCCGCGGTCCACGATGTCGCTGGCCAGCTCCGGCGGCGTGATCTCCAGCGCGCGCCGCACGGCCTCGACGATGGCCTGGATGGGCTCCTGGATGCACTCGCGGATCTCCTGCGAGTGCACCCGCACCGTCTTGGGAATGCCGCTCACCAGGTCGCGGCCCTTTACGTCCATCTCGCGCTCGTCGCCCGTGCTGTAGGCGCTGCCGATCTGGATCTTGACCGCCTCGGCCGTGGCCTCGCCGATCATCAGGTTGTAGTTCTTGCGCATGAAGGTGACGATGGCGTTGTCGATCTCGTCGCCCCCCACGCGGATGCTCGTGTCGCAGACGATGCCGGAAAGCGCGATCACCGCGATCTCCGTGGTCCCGCCGCCGATGTCGATGACCATGTTGCCCGTGGGCGTTTCCACCGGCAGCCCCACGCCGATGGCCGCGGCCATGGGCTCGGCCACCATGTACACCTCCTTGGCGCCCGCGGCGGCCGCGCTCTGCCGCACGGCGCGGCGCTCCAGCTCGGTGATGCCGCTGGGCACGCCCACCACCACCGTGGGCTTGAGCTTGAGGAACCGTTTGGACGTAACCGTCTGCAGGAAGTAGCGCAGCATGATCTCGGTCACGTCCACGTCGGCGATCACCCCGTCCTTGAGCGGACGGACGGCGGTGATCCCTTCCGGCGTGCGGCCCAGCATGCGCTTGGCCTCCAGCCCGATCCCCTTGATTTTGTTGGTGGCCTTTTCCATGGCCACCACCGACGGCTCGTTCAGGACGATGCCCTCGCCCTTCACGTATACGAGCGTGTTCGCGGTTCCCAGGTCTACGGCGATGTCGTTGACCGGGATGAAGCTTCCGGAGCTGAACCAGCGAAAGGCCATGTCGTCTTCTTTAGCTTTCTCGCCGGGGGCGTAAACGGCGGCCTCCGGGCGCCTTGGGCGGAGCATCCGCCCTGCGTTCTGCGTGGTGCTTGGGACGGTGGCAAAGCTAGGCCGCCCCACGAACATACGCAACCCGAAGCCCCGGTCGCCCAGCCCGGAGCCGCGGCGCGCAGATGCACGGCCCATGCCGGGTTTCTCCCGGCATCCGGTGGCGAGGTGGATGGGTGATGGAATGCATTGAATCTGCTACCGGTGCAGATTTACGCAAGGGCCCCGAGAACCGCGGTCCGGCGGCGGTGCGCGGCGCCGGAGGCCGGCACCCCCGTGCGGATCCAAGTCCCTTCCTCCGCGTTCCGTCCGACTCGTGACGCACACCGAGCGCATCCCCACGGATACGCCGGGCGGACGAGAGCGGTCCAGAGCGGTCCAGAGCGGGATCACCGTAGCTCCCTTCCCCGTGCCGTCATACTGTGACGCGGAATCGCAGATGGGTGCATCCACTGTTCCTGCGCCGGAGGCACGCCCTGCCATCACCGTAAACCGTTGCGAGTGCAAGGCGCCAATCACGTTCACGCTATCCGGCACCGCCGTCACGAACCTTGCATCATACTTCCTGGCGGGTTTAGAATGCGTGCGCAAAGTGCCTTCGCATTCCGTTGGTGGAGGCCGAAATTGCATCACCCAGAGCAGGAGCGTCACATGAACAAGCTGCGGCTCAACCTCGACGATCTCGCGGTCGACACCTTCCAGACCGACGAGGACGGCACGTCGCTGCGCGGCACGGTGGAGGGGCACGAGGCGTCCCAGACCATCTGCCCCGCCGCCTCGCTCAAGACCGTCCTGACCTGCTGTCCCTGCACGCCCCGGTACTGACGGCCCACCCGGCGCACCCGGACGGCGGGCGTCCGGCGCCGAATCGCGATCACCACGCACCCGGAGCACGCCATGAACAAGCTGCGGCTGAGCCTGGACGACCTGGCGGTGGACACCTTTCACACCGGTGAAGACCGGGTGCCCCGGCGGGGCACGGTGGACGGCCATGCGGCGACGGTAAAGATCGTCTGCACCCTCTCCACGCTCAAGACGGACCTGACCTGCTGTCCGTGCACGCCCCGGATGTGACGGCCGGACCGGCGCCCGGCCCCTCCGGCCGGGCGCACTCGTTCCACACGTGCCCTGCGAGGACCCCATGAAGAAGCTCAAGCTGACGGTGGAAGCGCTGGCGGTCGAATCGTTCCCCACCGGCGAGGCCGAGGGCTGGACGGGCACGGTGGAGGGACAGGAGGTCCCCACGCCTCCGCACCTTACCTGCGGGCTGCTGACCAAGCCGACCCACTGCCCCTGCACGCCGCGGTTCTGAGGCGGCGGAGGCACTTGCTCACTCCACACGCACAATGCCATGAAGAAGCTGGACCTGCGGATCGAGTCGCTGGCGGTGCAGTCGTTCGCCACCGGCCACGCGGAGGGGCAGCCCGGGACCGTGCAGGCCCGCGAGGCGCTCGCCACGTGGCCGGCGGCCTGCGACCCCTTCAGCAAGCCGCCGCGCTGCTCCTGATTCCAGGGCGGCGGACGCGCACGGCGTACGAAAAACGGGCCCGGCGGATTGCGATCCGCCGGGCCCGCTTCGTTTGTCGTCCGTGGAGGGGTCAGCGCGGTTTGCAAGCCGGTGGGTCATCCTGCGCTCGTCGTGTCGCCGCCGTCCGGCCCTCCCGCCTCGTCATCCAAGTGTCCGGCGCCAACACACGCTTACCGATCGCGATCGTGTGGATGATGTGCCAGGACAGGCATCCACCTCCGCCGCCACGATCCTGCCTCTTCCAAAAAACGCGGATCCCGTCCCCTCGCCGGCAGCAACGGATCTACCAAGGGCCTGATGCACCTTCCGCTCGCCTCCGGTCCGCGTCCGGCCATCGCGATCGCAACCACCCAGCTTGGCCGTCTTCCTTCAGAGCCGTTCGTGCCGGAGCGATGCTCCGTGACGGCCGATCGCGGACCGGACGGGTACCGCGGGAGGCTGGGAATCCTTGGCAGAGCGGCTGCCGCCGGCGAGGGGACGGCATCCGCATTTTCGGAAGCAGATGGTGGCCTCACGGCGCAGAAGTTTGCCGAGGCACGACATCCATCTGATCGCGATCCGTAGAAGCCGGCCCTGGCTGGATGGCCGTGCATCGGGACCTGCCCGTGTGCGGGTGAGAACCTGAACGGAGACGAGGCTCTACAGCATGCCGCGGAGGGTCGCCGCCGCCGCGCGCGCCTCCTCCATCGTCTCCCCGCCGGCGTGGATGAGCGCGAGCGGCAGTGCCCCCGCCGCGCCCAGGGCGACCGTCTCGTGCGTCGTCATCAGCAGCGCGGGGAGCGAGCCCAGGTCGGCGACGTGCAGCCGGGCGCCCTCCACCAGCGACGGCTTTGCCCCCGCGAGGGAGGCCAGGCGCCGCAGGGACGCCACGTCCGCCGGGTCCACGGGGGCGAGCGCCACCACGCCCACGGTGTTGCGCTGGTGGTTGACGACGAGCGTCGCGAGCATGCTGTCGTCGAAGTCCGACGCCGCGATCACGACCTGCGCGCCCTTGGCGACAGCCTGCTCCAGGTAGGGCAGCACGTCGGGCAGGTGCTCGCCCCGCAGCTCGCCCTCGATCACCATCACCCACGCGTTCTCCATGCGCGCATACGGGGCCGATTGCGGCTGGGTAAAGGCGTGGCTGGCGAGCACCAGCGGCAGCACCTCGCCCGCCTCCGCCGTCGCCCGGTGCAGCGTGCGCGCGGACGCGACCGCCACCACCTGCGCCTGCCAGGGCACCAGCCGCCGCGCCGCATCCAGCACCGCCTGCAGCCGGCGGGTGGACCCCCTCCCCTCGTCGCTCATCGCCGTCTCCCGTTGAGATCCGTCAGCGCCCCGTGGAACCGAAGCCGCTCGTGCCGCGCCCGCTCTCCGACAGCGCCTGCACCTCCTCCACCTCCGGCGCCAGGAACCGCGCGAACACCAGCTGCGCGATGCGGGTTCCACGGGGGATGGGCACGGCGTCCGCGCCCGCGTTCCACAGGATGACCTTGAGCTCGCCGCGGTAGTCGGGATCGATGGTCGCGGGCGAGTTGGGGAGCGTGATGCCGTGCTTGAGCGCCAGGCCGGAGCGCGGGCGCACCTGGCACTCCACGTCGTCCGGCAGCTCCATGGCGAGCCCCGTGGCCACCAGCCGCCGCTCCCCCGCCCCCAGCACGAAGTCCGGTTCCGCGCTGGCCACGTCGAAGCCGGCGGAGCCGGGCGTCTGGCGCGCGGGGAGCGGCAGGTCGGGGTTGGTCTCCAGGCGGCGAAAGCGGACGATCATCGGCAGCGCGGGCGAAAGGAGATGCGGGCGAAGGAAGATGCGGTCGGACGCGGCAATCTCGCGCGCCCCCGGGATGCACGCAAACGGCCCCGCCGGCGCAATGCCGGCGGGGCCGTTCCGCGGTTGCAGGCCGTACCCTGCAACCTGTCCCCCGTAACCCGCAGTTGCAGGCTATTCCCTATTCCCTACTCCCTATTCCCTGCAGTCTCAGACCAGCACCTGCTCCACCGGCGTGTACTCCATCCCGAAGGCCTCGGCCACGCCCGTGTACGTGACCTTGCCGTTCACCACGTTCAGCCCCAGCGCGAGCGCCGGGTCCTTGCGGCAGGCTTCCTTCCAGCCCAGGCGCGCCAGGCGCTGCGCGTAGGGGAAGGTGGCGTTGGTCAGCGCCAGGGTGCTGGTGCGCGGCACGCCGCCCGGCATGTTGGCCACGCCGTAGTGGATCACGCCGTCGATCTCGTAGATGGGGTCCTCGTGCGTCGTGGGACGGATGGTCTCCACGCAGCCGCCCTGGTCCACCGCCACGTCCACGATCACCGCGCCCTGCTTCATGCGCTTCAGGTCCTCGCGCTTGATCAGGTTGGGCGCCTTGGCGCCCGGCAGCAGCACCGCGCCCACCACCAGGTCCGCCTGCTCCACCCGCTCCAGGATGTTGTGGCGGTTGCTGTAGATGAGCTCCACGTTGGCCGGCATCACGTCCGACAGGTAGCGCAGGCGCTCCAGCGACACGTCCAGGATGGTCACGCGGGCGCCCAGGCCCGCCGCCATCTTGGCCGCGTGCGTGCCCACCACGCCGCCGCCGATGATCACCACGCTCGCCGGCGTCACGCCCGGCACCCCGCCCAGCAGCATGCCGCGGCCGCCGTAGAACTTCTCCAGGTACTTGGCGCCTGCCTGGATGCTCATCCGCCCCGCAACCTCGGACATGGGCGTGAGCAGCGGCAGTTCGTTGCTGGGCAGCTGCACCGTCTCGTAGGCGATGCACACCGCGCCGGAGTCCATCATCGCGCGGGTGAGCTTCTCGTCCGCGGCGAAGTGGAAGTACGTGAACAGGAGCTGGCCCTCACGCGTGCGGGGGTACTCCACCGCGATGGGCTCCTTGACCTTCATGATCATCTCGGCGCGGGCCCACACCTCTTCCACGTCGTGCATGGTGGCGCCCACGGCCTCGTACTGCTCGTCCGTAAAGCCGCTCCCCAGGCCGCCGCCCCGCTCCACCATCACCTGGTGGCCGGACTGCACCAGCGCCTCGGCGCCGGCGGGAACCAGGGCGATCCGGTTCTCGTTGGTCTTTATCTCCTTCGGGACGCCGATCAGCATCGTCATGCACTCGTTCAGGGGGCGGACTTGCGGCTGAGGCCCGCTCAG
This sequence comes from Longimicrobium sp., assembly GCA_035638875.1. Classification (GTDB taxonomy): domain Bacteria; phylum Gemmatimonadota; class Gemmatimonadetes; order Longimicrobiales; family Longimicrobiaceae; genus Longimicrobium. Next base: position 6,571 of record DASQZE010000319.1, on the reverse strand, counting down.
TCACGCGGGCGGCCGACAATATACACCCTCGATCCCGTTTGGCGAGTGGTTTAACAAAGTGCGGGAGTGCGGGAGTGCGTCAGTGCGGGAGTGGACCGGGCCGGAACGTGATCATCAGCGCGCTTCATGATCACGTCAATCTCTCATGATCACGTTCCCGGGGGATGGGGTTCACCCGGTTCCAGCGCGCGGATCACCCGGCAGGGATTGCCCGCGGCGAACACGCCTTCACGGACGTCCTTCGTCACCACGCTTCCCGCGCCGATCACGGAGCGGGAGCCGATCGTAACGCCGGGGAGGAGGATGGCGCCGCCCCCCACCCACACGTCGCTGCCGATGACGATCGGCTTGCCGGCCTCCAGCCCCGCGCGGCGCTCCGCGGCGGCCAGGGGATGCGTTGCCGTGTAGATCTGCACCGCGGGCCCGAACATCGTGTCGCTGCCGATGGCCACCCTCGCCACGTCCAGCACCACACAGTTGAAGTTGAAGTACACGCGGTCGCCCAGCGTGATGTTGCTCCCGTAGTCGCAGAAGAACGGCGGCTCGATCCACACGCCGTCGCCCGCGGCGCCCAGCAGCCGGCGCAGCAGGTCCATCCGCAGCTCCCGCTGTCCATCGCGCGAGCCGTTCAGCGCGTGCAGCAGGTCACGCGCGCGCCGCCGCTCCGCCACCAGCTGCGGGTCCGTCGCGTCGTACAGCGCGCCCGAGAGCATCTTCTCCTTCTCTGTCATCGCCGCACTTCCTGGATTAGAAAGCCTTCGCCTCGGGTTCCTCGGATCAGAGCCCCAATTGTCATTCCGAACGAAGAACGAGTGAGGAATCTACCCGCCCGTTGCAGGTGCACCGGTCCCGATTCGGATCTCATACCGGATATCCGAGTTAATTGTGCACTTCTTCCAAGGGTGGGCTCACGCGGAGACGCGGAGAGCGCGAGAGCTCGGAGGACAGATGAGAACAGAAACAGTATTCGCACACAGAGGGACAGAGGTCACGGGGAACGGCCCGAAGCTCCTCTGTCACACACACGGACGACACTGAAGAAACGAGGATCGGTCTGTCCTCCGTGACCTCTTTCCCTCTGTTTGAGACGCAGTAGAAATCCGAGTGCACAACCAACTGCGGGATCCGGTATCACCCGTGCAGTCCATCAGCCGATTCCATCTCACCCGAACGCGCAGCAGCAGCGAAGACGACCCTGCGCCTTCGCTGCCGCACGAGATCGTGTTCCAGCCGCTACCGCCGCGGAAAATGGCGGAGGAACGCGGCTGCGAAGGCGGAGCGCTCCACGGCGGCGGCATCCAGCGGGTTTCCCCAATAGATGCCCTCGCTGTTCGCCAGCAGGATGAGCGTCAGCCGCTCCTCCGGGAGCTTGAGGTAGAGCGCGGAGTACGCCTGTTCCCACCATCCGCCGTGCCACACGATGCGCCGTCCATCCACCTCCTGCACGTACCAGCCAATCCCGTACGGCAGCACCGCGCCCGACGGCGAGCGCCCCGGCCGCCACATCTCCACCTTCGACGCATCCGAGAGCAGCCGTCCCTCGTCCAGCGCCAGGTCGAAGCGCGCCATGTCCACCACGGTAGAGATGACGCCGCCCGCCGCGCCGTCCCCCTGCGCATCGAGCTCGGGCGAGCGGACGAAGCCGCCGGCGGAATCCACGTGGTACGGCGGCGCGATGCGGGCCGCGACGTCCGCCCGCAGCGGGAGGTCGCGATGCATCCGCGCCGACTCCGTCATCCCCGCCGGGCCGAACACCTCCTCGGCCACCAGGTCGCTGAACGAGCGCCCCGTGGCCTGCATGATGGGGCGCGACGCCCACGAGAACGAGATGGGGTTGTAGTAGAAGCGCTCGCCCGCCGTGCCGTTCATCTGCATGGACAGCACGTGCCGCAGCGTCACGCGCGGCGAGCAGTCGTAGTCCGCGAAAAAGATGCGCGGCCCCTCCGCGCGCGCCTCGGTGCAGAACTCCGCCCAGTTCGCGTAGCTGCTCATGGGCCGGTCCAGGTCCAGGATGCCGCGCTCCACCAGCCGCAGGGCCGTAACCCCCGCGATGGGCTTGGTGACGGAGGCGATGGGATACGGTGTGTGCTCCGTGGCCGCCACGCGCGCCTCCACGTCCGCGAAGCCGTAGCCGCGCGCCAGCACCACGCGCCCGTCGCGGACGACGGCCATCGACAGCCCCGGGATGCCGCGCGCCACCCGCAGCGAGTCGACCTCGGCCGCGAAGGCCCGCAGATGCATATCCACGTCGCCTTGCGCGGCCAGGGGTGAGCCGACGCCCGCCGCGGAAACGGCGATCACGAGCGTGGCATGTCGGATGGAGATCGGCATGGTCATGGCGGGCCGTACGGCGAAGACGGCGAGACGGTTTCGGCCCCACGTAAGCGGTGTCCGCGGAGGCGGACAGTGGGACGTTGTAGCCGCGAATTCATTCGCTCTCGCCGACACCGGGCCTCCGTCTGGCACGAACGAAGCCCCCGCCCGATTGCTCGGGCGGGGGCTTCGTGCGTCCGCGGTCACGGAAGAGGCTTACGCCTCGCCGTCCGTGGACGGGGCAGCCGGCGTGCCGCCGCCCGCGTTGCCTTCCAGCTCCGCGATGGCAGCCTTGCGCGACAGGCGCAGGCGGCCCTTCTCGTCGATGGACAGCAGCTTCACCTGGACGATGTCGCCCTTCTTGACCACGTCCTCAGTCTTGTCCACGCGGCCGGCCTGCAGCTCGCTGATGTGCAGCAGCCCCTCGGTGCCCGGCATGATCTCCACGAACGCGCCGAACGTCGTGGTGCTCTTGACCTGGCCCTCGTAGATGCGGCCCACCTCGGCCTCTTCCGTCATCCCCGCGATGATGCGGCGCGCACGCTCGCCGCCCTCGCCGCTCACCGACGCGATGGTGATCGTACCGTCGTCGTCGATGTTGATGGTGGCGCCCGTGGCCTCCTGGATGCCGCGGATCGTCTTGCCCTTGGGCCCGATGATCTCGCCGATCTTGGCCGGGTCAACCTTGATGGTGATGATGCGGGGCGCGTACACCGACAGCTCCTCGCGGCCCGACGGCAGCACCTTGTCCATCTCGTCCAGGATGTGCATCCGCGCGCGGTTGGCCCGCTGCAGCGCGTCGCGCATGAGCTCCAGGCTGAGCCCCTCGATCTTGATGTCCATCTGGATGGAGGTCACGCCCTCGCGGGTGCCCGCCACCTTGAAGTCCATGTCGCCCAGGGCGTCCTCGGAGCCCAGGATGTCGGTGAGCACCGCCACCCGGTCGCCTTCCTTGATGAGCCCCATGGCCACGCCGGCCACGGCCGCGCGCATGGGCACGCCCGCGTCCATCAGCGACAGCGAGCCGGCGCACACCGTCGCCATCGAGGACGAGCCGTTTGACTCGAGCACGTCGGAGACGATGCGGACCGTGTAGGGGAACTCGTCGAACGGGGGCAGCATGGCCTCCAGCGCCCGCTCCGCCAGCGCGCCGTGCCCGATCTCGCGGCGGCTGGTGCCGCGCATGGGCTTCACTTCGCCCGTGCTGAACGGCGGAAAGTTGTAGTGCAGCATGAACGACTTCTTCTGCTGCGTGGCAAAGTCCACCGTGTCGAACGCCTGCTCGTCGCCCTGCGTGCCCAGCGTGGTCACGCCCAGCGCCTGCGTCTGCCCGCGGGTGAACAGCGCCGAGCCGTGCGCGCGCGGCAGCACGCCCACGTCGATGCTGATGGGGCGCACCTCGTCCGCGCCGCGGCCGTCGGAGCGCTTGCCCGTGCTCAGGATCATCTCGCGCATCTCGCGCTTCTCGAGGTCCTTGACCACGTTGCCCACGTCCTTGCCGCTCTCCGGGAACTCCTCGGCCAGCGCCGCGGCGATCTCCGTCTTCACGGCCTCCAGCGCGGAGCCGCGCTCGTGCTTGCCGGCCACCGTAAGCGCCTCGCGCACGCGGCTGCCCGCCAGCTCTTCCACGCGGGCGCGGATGGCCGGGTTCACTTCCTTGGGCGTCCACGCCATGGTCTCCGGCAGGTCACCCTGGCCCAGGACCTCGTTCTGGATGGCGATGAGCTCCTTGATCCCCATGTGCGCCACCGTGAGCCCCTCGGCGATCTCTTCCTCCGGCACCTCCAGCGCGCCGCCCTCCACCATCATGATGGCGTCCGCGGAGCCCGCGACGATCACGTCGATGTCGGAGTACTCCAGCTGCTGAAAGGTGGGGTTGAGCACCCACTGCCCCTGGATGCGTCCCACGCGCACGGCCGCCACCGGCTCGGCGAAGGGGATGCGGCTCATGTTGAGCGCCAGCGAGGCGCCCGTGAGCGCCATCACGTCCGCGTCGTTCTCCTGGTCCGCCGAGATCACGTAGACGAAGATCTGCGTCTCGTTGGCGAATCCGTCGGGGAACAGCGGGCGCAGGGGGCGGTCGATCAGGCGCGCGGACAGGATCTCCTTGTCCGAGGGACGCCCCTCGCGCTTGATGAAGCCGCCCGGGATCTTGCCGGCCGCGTAGGTGCGCTCGCGGTACTCGACGGTGAGCGGAAAGAACGGAAGGTGGGTCGGGTGGTCCTGGGCGGTCGCGGTGCACAGCACCATCGTCTCGCCGAACTGCACGGTGCACGATCCGTCCGCCTGCCTGGCCATCTTGCCCGTCTCGATGATGAGCGGACGGCCCGCGAACTGTCTCTCCAGCTTTGCCATGTTGCTTTTCCTGTTAGCGTTGCTCGGGGGAAGCCGCACTCCGGACGCCGCTCCCCCGCGGGCAAGGTCCGGTCGCTTTGATGTTCACTTCGTCGCCGCTGTGCAAAAACGCGCGCCGGCCGCACGGGTCCATGCCCGTGCGGCCGGCGCGATCCATCTACCTCGTCCTGCTCCGCGACTGTCGCGGGGACGTGAGGGCCGCGGACGGGCTGATCGCCATCCGCACGCCCTCGCGCTCCGCGCCCGCCGCCCGTGCCGTGCTCAGTGGCGCAGCCCCAGGTCGGCGATGAGGGCACGGTAGCCCTCCAGGTCGTTGCGGCGCAGGTAGTCCAGCAGGCTGCGGCGCTGGCCGACCATCTTCAGCAGGCCGCGACGCGAGTGGTGGTCCTTCTTGTGCGCGCGAAAGTGGCCGGTCAGGTCGTTGATGCGCGCCGTGAGGAGCGCGACCTGGACCTTGGTGCTGCCACGGTCGTTCTCGTGCATCTGGTACTTTTTGACGATGTCGTCGCGGTTTTCAGCCGTGAGCGCCATGATCGGAGCCTCCTGAAGAGATGTCCTGGTCGGGAAGTCAGCCGATCCAATCGAACACTGGTTCCGAGCGGATCAACAACAAGCTGTGGAAGCTAGCGGAGTGCGCGCCATCTGGCAACCCGCGGCGGGCTTCACTATGGAGAAGAAAGGAATTTGACGCGGTGGCCATGACCCGCCACATCCCGGAGGGTCATGCTGAGCAGTTGAAGAACGCTTCTGTTGAAGAGCGAGTGGCGTTCTACCGGGAAAAGGCCCGCCAGCTGCACGAGCAGCTCGCAACGGAACGGGCTCAAACGGTACCGTAGCCCACAGTGGGAATCGGAGCATGAGGGTGTGTTTAAGAAACTCTCCCCGCGTTTGATTTCCTGAGGGAGGCGCCGCCGAAACCCTTTTCCCCGTTAGATCCATGGCGCCGACCGAAGGATCTGGCCCGCATGACCGAGGGGCTGGCAACGTGGCGGGAGGCCTGCCCCCGGTTGCGCGGAGTAGATCCTTCGGTCGCGCGCAAAGACCCGTGCACGTTGAGGTTGCCCGCGTGCGCTCCCTCAGGAAATCAATCGGGTGTTTATAGGTCGGGCGGAATCTTAAATACGCTCTCAGGCTCGGCCGATCGCGTCCATCACGCAGGCGTGCAGCTGGCCGGGGCGGCCGTGGGTGTGGTGGCGCACCGCCAGCGTGAAGGGGTGGAGCTCCTTGATCCCGGCCGGGCGGTGGATCACCAGCCTGGGCCCGAGTACGTCGTCCATCCACTCCGCGCCCGTGTGGCGGCGGATCAGCTCGCCGAGAAAGGCGCCCACCGGCTCGGCGTAGCGCAGCTCGTAGCCGGGCGTCTTGAAGAGCGCACGCAGGCGTCCGGCAAGCACCAGCTCGTCCAGCGCGCGCGCCGCCGCGTCGGGATCGCGCGGGTCCAGGTCCGTCTTCAGCTCCGCGCGCACGGTCCGGCGGCATTCCTCCGCCAGCGCGGGGATATCCGAAAGCTCCACGAGCGCCAGGCGCTGCAGGGAGCCGCCCACGTTCTGCCGCAGCAGCCACACGCCCCATCCCAGGAACCCCGCCAGCAGCCCCGCCGCCACGTACAGCAGCAAGCCCCAGCTCATCCGCCGCCCGTCTCCGGCAGCCCCAGCATGCGCCGGCCGTCGCGCTCGTCGCCGCGGATGGCCTCGATCAGCGCCTCGGCCGAGGGGAACGGGACGATGTCGCGAATGCGGTCCACCACCTCCACGCGCAGGTGGCGGCCGTACAGGTCGCCGCTCCAGTCCAGCAGGTGCACCTCTACCGTGGGCGAAAAGCCGGGAAAGGTCGGCCGCGGGCCAAGATGGAGAAGACCAGGCACGCGACGCCCGTCCACCCAGCCGTACGCCGCGTACACGCC
>DASQZE010000318.1:0-3879 GCA_035638875.1 Longimicrobium sp. | reverse complement strand
CTCGGCTCCCTGCGCTCGCCGAACGAGGCTTCAACTGCTGAACTGCGCTCTGGTGCACTCACCCGCCGCGGCACGGGCTGTCGGCGAAGGCCGGCATTGCGGGTTCTGAGCCGCGACTTCAGTCGCCGGGGGACGGATGGCCGCCCCGCGACACGAAGCACGCCTCCGGACGATGGATTACCGCAGCGCGCACGGCACTCACCCGTGCCGGACCCGTCGGCGAAGGCCGACATCACGTTTTCGGTGCCGCGAATTCATTCGCCGGGGGACGGATGCCCGCCCATGCGCACCTCCTCTCGCCTGCACCTCATCCCGCCGTCGTCCTGCCGTCACGTCACCTGCACGGTGATCGAGGGCGACGTGTACTGGACCGTTCCCGCGTTGATCAGGTCCACGACGAGCGTGGTGCTGCCGGCCGTTCCGCGGCCGGTGAGGGTGCCGGTGCTCGTACCCGTCTCGTTCCACTGGACGAGCGTGGAGTTGCGGACGGTCACGCGGATGCTCTCCCCCAGCCCGGGCGTCACCACGCCGCCGGGACCCGTAAGGCTGATGCGCACGGAGCGCGTCCCGTTGCGCGGCACGGTCAGGGTGCCCGCGACGGAGCCCGACGCCCCCGCCGTCACGAGGGTGGTGCCGCCGCCATCCTGGATGGTGAGCCCGTTGACGTCGCCGCCCCCGGAGCCCAGCCCGAGGTCGGCGCAGCCCGCCGCCAGCACCAGCGCCAGCACGGGGAAAAGGCGAGAACGGATGGAAATCTTCATCGGCGTGGATCCCGTGGAAGTGCCTGTGACGTAGAGGCTTAACAGATACAGTATCAGCTTCCGGCGAGTTCGTAAACTGCCGTGGGGAGGACAGGATTGGCCGTGGCGCGATGCACCTGCCCTGGCTGAGTAGATTCCTCACTCGTTCCTCGTTCGGAATGACAGGGACGGGGAGCCATGGAGGATGAGGGGGACGGAAGCATCCGACACTCCCGGTTACGAAAAAGCCAGCGACGGCATCCTCTGCCGTTGCTGGCTATTCCCTATTCCCTGTTCCCTATTCCCTGCAGTTCCGTTTAGTCCCTGAAGAACCACCGCACGCCGAACAGCGCCCGCTGGCCGGGCAACGTAAGTCCGGGAATGTCGAACGCGCTGTCGCGGTTGAACGCGTTCTCCAGCCGCCAGAACGCCCGCACGTCCAGCACGCGGAACTGCACCAGGAAGTTGAAGATGGCGTACTGCTCCGTCGTGGCGCCCAGCGTGCCCGTGAGCGGGTCCAGCGTCCGCGCCGGCCCGCGCGCGATCATCTCGGCGCGCAGCGTGGGCTCCAGGTTGCCGCCGCGGAAGACCCAGTGGTACTCCAGCGCCGCCCGCCCAAAGCGCGCCGGCAGGTACGGCCGCGCGGGCTGGGTCAGGAAGTCCGTGTAGGTGGCGTCCAGCCGCAGCTGCCTCCAGATCACGGGGATGGACGCGTACGCCTCCACGCCGCTCACCGTCTCGCCGTCGGCCGGGCCCAGCCCGCGCTCGTACCAGAAGCCGTAGGGAACGACGGCATCCACGTCCTGCGCGATGAACGCCGCGCCCGCCACGATGCTGCCCCGCATCCACTCCGCCCCGGCCCGAAAGCCGTTGGCCGTGGACTCCGTGTCGCGAAAGAGCACCACCGGCAGCGTGTCCAGCTCCTGCACCCCCGGGTTCAGCTCGTGCGCCAGGTTGCGGACGACGACCGTAGAGTCGCGCCAGAAGCGCAGCCCCCGCGTTCCCGCGGCAATGGAGCCGAAGGCCGTGAACCCGCCGGGAAGCCCCGCGCGGCCGGACGCCTCCAGCTCCAGCCCCGTGACCCCGCCGTGGGTCAGGCTGCGCACCTCGCCCCAGGCGGACAGCCAGGGCACGGGCGTGAGCTCCGCCCGGACGGCGAGCTCCGTGGCGTTGGCCGCGAAGCCCTCCTCGTCCACCCGGTGCACGCGGGCCATGCCCGTCACCGTCCCCAGCGGCACGTCTACCGTGGCGCGGAGCATGGCCTGCACGGACTCGCGCTCCAGCGACACGCTGTCGTCCGCCAGGGGCGCGCTCCAGCTGCGGCCGATGGCGCCGTCCAGCCACACGCCGCCCGTCTGCGGGCACTCCGGCGGTGCCGTGGGGGCCGCCGTGGCGGGGACGACGGAATCCGCGTCCGCGTCGGGGTCGGCATCCGGGTCCGCCGCCACCGGGGCGACGGCCGCCGCCGTGTCCGCGCAGACGGAGGGACGGCCGAAGAAGCGGCCGCGCCCCCGCAGCAGCATCTCGCCGCGGTCCAGGCTCTCGCGCGGCAGCCCGTCCGACCCATCCTCCCGCTGCGCGTCGATCCCGGTTCTCCGGAACTCCAGCTGCAGCGCCTTTTCCGGCGCGAAGACGTAGCTCAATCGGGCCAGCCCCGTGTTGCCCGTGTAGTCCTCGCGGCGCCGGTACCCCTGCGTCTCCACGATGTCCACGCCCACGTGCAGCATGAACCGGTTCCCCAGGGGCCGGCCGAAGAAGCCGCGCAGCATTCGCGTGGCGAGGTCGCCCTCCGCGCCCTCGATCTGGGCGAAGGGGCGGCGGTCCGTCATCCGCAGCGTCTGGATCTCCACCCGCGTTTCCTGCAGGCCGCGCGTAATGCGCAGCTCCTGCAGGTCCACCAGGGCGATGTTCTCCAGGTTGAGCGTGGTGCCGCTCAGCGGGCGCATCTCCCATCCGTCCATGAACACGCGCAGCCGCCCGCCCCCGGACGAGAAGGCGGAGATGCCGTTGGGCTGGCCCACGCCCCCCCCGCGCGTCATCACCAGCCCGGGGATGCGCTCCAGCAGCTCCGTGAGCGTAAGGCCGTGAAAGCGCCCCAGCTCCCGCGGGCCGAACACCCAGCTGGCCGCGGCGAAGCCGGACTGCCGCGCCTCGGGGTAGAGGGGAAAGTTGGGTGCCGCACGTGTGCTGTCCGACGGGACGGAATCCGGCTTGGCCGCGTCGGGGATGGTGTCGCCGCGCACCGCCTCGCCCGGGATGGGGATGGCGGCGGTGCTGTCCGTGGGCGCGGGGATGGTGTCCTGCGCGCGCAGGTCCGCCGCCGCCAGGTGCACGGCGGCGGCGAGCCCGGCCAGGGCCGGGAGCAGGCGGCGGAGCAAGGTACGCAGGCTCACGCGGCGGCGGTCTGCGCCGCGGCGCGGTCCATCACCCACTGCACGAAGATGCGCGTCGGCACGCCCGTGGCGCCCTTGGTGAGGTACGAGACCTTGCCGTCGCCGTACGCCGTGCCGGCCACGTCCAGGTGCACCCACGGCCAGTCGCCCACGAACTCGCGGAGGAACCACGCGGCGGTGATGGTGCCCGCCGGGCGCCCGCCGCTGTTCTTGAGGTCCGCGTAGTCGCTCTTGATCTGCTCGCGGTAGTCGTCGAACATGGGCAGCTGCCAGCAGCGCTCGCCCGTGGCCTCGCCGGCCGCGATCACCTCGCGCACCAGCGCGTCGTCGTTGCCCATCACCCCCGTGGCCGCGTGGCCCAGGGCGATCACGCAGGCGCCCGTGAGCGTGGCCGCATCCAGCATGGCGGCGGGCTCGAAGCGCCTGGCGTACGAGATGGCGTCCACCAGGATCAGCCGCCCCTCGGCGTCCGTGTTGACGATCTCGATGGTCTTGCCGCCGTGGGCGCGGATGATGTCGCCCGGCTTCATCGCCTTCGACCCCAGCAGGTTCTCGCTGGAGGGGACGATGCCCACGACGTTGATGGGCAGCTTGAGCTCGGCGATGGCCTGCATGGCGCCGAGCGTGCCCGCCCCGCCGCACATGTCGAACTTCATGTCCTCCATCCCCTGCGCGGGCTTGATGGAGATGCCGCCGGCGTCGAAGGTCAGTCCCTTGCCCACGATGACGAGCGGCTTGTCGCCCTT
>DASQZE010000317.1:0-14199 GCA_035638875.1 Longimicrobium sp. | reverse complement strand
CGCTCTCGGGGCCCGCTCCGCCAGCCGTCACCCGCCTTCGCGCAACCCCGCAGTTGCAGGCTATTCCCTATTCCCTGTTCCCTATTCCCTGCCGTTCGCTTGACTTCCCCCGTGCACGGCGGGTACACTCGCCCCGCCATGCGCCCAAACCAATCATCTCCGCGCGAGTTCGAGGTCGTTCGCGACCCGCTCTGGAACACCATCCGCCTGGATCCGGCGGCGGTGCGGATCATCGACACCCCCGAGTTCCAGCGGCTGCGCCTCATCCGCCAGCTGGGGCTCGCGTACCTCGTGTACCCCGGCGCCACCCACACGCGCTTCGACCACGCGCTGGGCGTCTACCACCTGGCGCGCTGGGCCATGGGGCTGCTGGCGGACCGCGGCGAGCTGCAGGGGGTGGATGCCGTCGACTGCAAGCTGGCGCCCTACGCGGCCCTGCTGCACGACGTGGGACACTACCCCTTCTCCCACGCGCTGGAGGAGCTGGGCGAGGCGCTGATCCCTCTGGACCACGAGGCGCTGGCGGAGCGCTTTCTCCGCACGGACGGCATCCGCGGCGCGCTGGAGGAGATGGCACCCGACGCGCCCGAACGATTGTCGCTGCTCATCCGCGGCACGTCCGATTCGCCGCTGCAGGGGCTGGTGAGCGGATCGCTGGACCTGGACAAGATCGAGTACCTGCGCCGCGACGCGCGCTTCTGCGGGGTGCCGTACGGCGAGGTGGACGTGGACCGCCTGCTGCACGCCCTGACCCTGCTGGACGATCCGCGGACGGGGCGCACGGAGGTGGGCATCCACGAAAAGGGACTGTCGGCGCTGGAGTCGCTGCTCTTCTCCAAGTACCAGATGTTCCGCAACGTGTACTGGCACCACGCCGTGCGCGCGGCCACGGCGCTGTACAAGCGGCTGGTGCACGATGCGCTCGACGGCGGCGTCATCACGGCGGACGCGCTGGTGGGGCAGAGCGACGAGCGGCTGCTGACCATCCTGGAACTGCGCGCGGCGGAGCTGGAGCACCCGGCGGCGCGGCGGGTGGCGGAGCGGTGGATCCCCGCCGTGCGCAACCGGCTGCTCCCCAAGCGCGCGCTGGAGGTGCCGGGCGAGGCCATCCGCGGCCTGCCCGGAGAGGGGTGGATCAGCACGGACGGCGGGCTGCGCGATGCGCTGGAGGGGCGGCTGGCGGCGGAGCTGGGGATGGGCGCGGGGTGCGTGATGATCGACTACCCGGAGAAGCCGCGGATGATGGGGCTGGACCTGCTGATGCTGCGCCGCTCGGGCGTCGTGGAGCGGCTCACGGAAGGCGGCACGGCCGGGCTCATCGACCTGCCGCGCGTCAGCGACGAGCTGTACCACACGGCCCGCGCCTTTCGCGTGTTCACCACGGAGCGCCGCGAGGTGCCGGCGGACCGCGTGCTCCCCATCCTGGAGCTGGATGCGGACGCGGCGCGCGCGCGGCTGGCGGGGCCGGAGCCGCTGCTGTGAGAACGGACTCGGCGCTGGAGCGCGGCCGCGGCGAGCACATCCTGATCGCGGAGGACGATCCCGGCGCCGGGCGCGTGCTCCGGCTGCTCCTGGAGCAGACGGGCTACCGCGTCACGCTGGCGGCGGACGGCATCACGGCCCTGCGCATATTGGAAGAGCTGGGCGCACCGGACCTGCTGCTGCTGGACTGGATGCTCCCTGGCGTGTCCGGGCTGGAGATCTGCCACAGCGCGCGGCAGCGGTGGGATGCGCTGCGGCTGCCCATCCTGATGGTGACGGCCAAGACGGACCCGGAGAGCGTGTACGCGGCGTTCGACGCGGGGGCCAGCGACTACGTGGGCAAGCCGTTCCGGGGCGCGGAGCTGCGGGCCCGCATCGGCGCGCACCTGCGCACGCGGCGGCTGTGGGAGGAGCGCGAGCGGATGGAAACCCACCTGCGCGAGCGCGACAAGCTGTTCACGCTGGGGCTGGTGGCCGGCGGCGTGGCGCACGACCTGAACAACCCGCTGGCGGTCATCAGCGCGCACGCGCAGCTGCTGCAGCGCCGCACGCAGGACGCGGAGACGCGGGAGGAGCTTGCCGGCATCCTCTCCGCCGTGGACCGCTGCACCCGCATCGTTGCGGACCTGCTGAACTTCGCGCGGCGGCATCCCGCGGAGCGCGGACCCGTGGACGTGGGCCAGGTGCTGGCCGAGACGGTGGGGATGCGCGAGCGGCAGATCTCCACGAGCGGCATCGAGCTGCGGGTGGAGGCGGAGGATGGATTGCCGCGCATCCAGGCGGACCCGCACCAGCTGCAGCAGGTGTTCCTGAACATCCTGGTGAACGGCGAGCAGGCCCTGCGCGAGCGCGGCCGCACCCTGCGCGTGGGCACCCGCCGCGTGGAGGAGCCGGTGCCGAGCGTCGTCGTGGAGTTCTGGAACGACGGCCCGCCCATTCCGCCGGACGTGCTCCCCCACATCTTCGATCCGCTGTTCACGACCAAGGCGGAGGACGGCACGGGGCTGGGCCTGTTCATCTGCCGGCGCATCGTCCGCGAGCACGGCGGATGGCTCGATGCCCGCAGCGACGCCGACGGGACGGCGTTCATCGTTCGGCTGCCGGTGGGGGACGGGTGAGGTGGATGGGAATCGCCGGGTGGCGGAGCCCGGGCGCAGGCCGAAGCACGAGGCCGAGGCGCGGAGCCGGAGCGCGGGCGGAAAAGACAGTGACAGGCGGATTTCCGTCGCGGGAGCGGCGGTCCGTCCGGAGCGGATAAATCCGCCGCTGGGAAAGCGATAAGCCCCGTCTCCGCTCGCTGACGCTCGTGGAACGAGGCTTCAATTGCTTTACCCACTTTCGTCTCCGACGAATTTCCTCGCCCTCCACGCGACGTCTGCTTCGCAGACGAGTGGCCGCGGTGCAGTCCACGCACGTGGACTTCGTGTCGTTGTTGCGGCGAAGCGGCGAATTCATTCGCCCTGTCTCGGAGGTGCCCCTCTGCCCCTGCCCCGCCGCCCGGCAGACGTCTTGCGCATCCCCTCCGCCGAAATCGCAGTCGTCGACGGACCCGCATCGCAGCACATCCCATGATCCACCGCTCCACCCGGCTCGCGCTGGCGCTGCTGCTGGCGCCGACGGCGGCCGTGCACGCGCAGGACTCCGCCGGCGTGGTGCTGGACACCGTGAGCGTGCTGGGGGCGCCGGTGCCGGCCCTGCGCGCGCCGTTCGGCGTGTCGGTGGTGCGCGAGGCGGAGATCCGGCAGGCGCGGCCGGGGCTGGGGCTCTCGGAGGTGCTGGCCGCCGTGCCGGGCGTGCAGGTGGACAACCGCTTCAACTATGCGCTGGGCGAGCGCATCTCCGTCCGCGGCTTCGGGGCGCGGGCGCAGTTCGGCGTGCGCGGCGTACGCGTGCTGGTGGACGGCGTCCCCGCCACCCTCCCCGACGGCCAGACCACGCTCAACCACGTGGATCCGTCCGCCCTGGGACGCGCGGAGATCATCCGCGGCCCCGCGTCGGCATTGTACGGCAACGCGTCCGGCGGCGTCATCCACCTTTCCACGCCCCCCGCGCCCGGCGCGCCCATCGCCTCCGAGCACCGCGTGGTCGCGGGCGCGCACGGGCTGCTGCGCGCGGAATCCAGCATCGGCGGGCGCGCGGGGGCGGCATCGTACCGCGTCTTCGCGTCGCGGCTGGGCTATGAGGGGTATCGCGCGCACGCATCCGCCGAGAACCTGAACGCGGGCGGCTCGCTGCACCTGGCCCGCGGCGCGGACGAGCTGCGCCTCAGCTTCACCGCCGTCCGCTACGATGCGCTCAACCCCGGCTCCCTGAGCGATTCGCTCCTGCGCGCCGACCGCTCCGCCGCGTTCGCCCGCAACGTGGCGCAGCGCACGGGCGAGGAGGGGCGGCAGGCGCAGGCAGGCATGGGGTGGCGGCGGCGGATGGGCCCCGGCGCGCTGGAGGTATCGGCGCACGGGCTCATGCGGTCCATCGACAATCCCATCCCCAATGCCGTCATCGACCTGGACCGGCGGGTGGGCGGGTTGCGGGCGGCGTGGCAGGCGGATGCGGGCGCCCTGCGCTGGACGGCGGGCGCGGAGGTGGAGGCGCAGCGGGACGACCGGCTGAACTTTGCCAACGACGCCGGCGCTCGGGGCACGCGTACGCTGGACCAGGCGGAGGGCGTGACGTCGGTCTCCGCGTTCGCGCAGGCGACCGCGGCACTCCCGGGGCGGTTGGAGGCGATGGGCGCGCTGCGCTACGACCGCTTTCGCTTTGCCGTCCGCGACCGGCTGGCCTCCGCAACGAACCCGGACGATTCCGGCGCGCGGACCATGGACCGCTGGAGCCCGGCGCTCGGCCTGTCGTGGGCCGCGGCGCCAGCCGTGTCGCTGTACGCCAACGTGGCGACGGCGTTCGAGACGCCCACGACCACGGAGCTGGCCAACCGGCCCACGGGCGCGGGCGGCTTCAACCCCGGCCTGCAGCCGCAGCGGACGGTTTCGATCGAAGCCGGGGCCAAGGCGCGGCTGGCGCCGTGGGCGTGGGTGGAGGCCGCGGCGTACCGGGCGCGGATCCGGGACGCGCTCATCCCCTTCGAGGTGGCGGGCGCGGCGGGCCGGGTTTTCTACCGCAACGCGGGGAGCGCGCGGCACCGGGGGGTCGAGGCGGCCGCCGTGCTCACGCCGCGCCCCGCGTGGACGGCCCGTGCGGCGTACACCTGGACAGACGCGCGCTTCGGCCGGTACGTGGTGGGGGACGAGGACCGCGCCGGCAACCGCGTCCCTGGCGTGTCGCCGCATCGCCTGGACGTCTCGCTGCTGGCGATGCCGGCGCGCGGGCCGTTCGCGGGGCTGGACCTGCGCCACGTGTCCCGCACCCCCGTTGCGGACGACGACGCGGAGGGGCGCTTCGATTCCCCCGCCTATACCCTGGTGGACCTGCGTGGCGGGTGGGAGGGGATGCGGATGGGCCGCGCCGCCTTTTCGCCCTTCGTGGGGATCGGCAACCTGCTGGACCGGCGGTACAACACGTCCGTGGTCATCAACGCGTTCGGCGCGCGCTACTACGAGCCGGGTCCGGGGCGAACGCTGTATGCGGGGATGCGGCTGACGCTGGGGGTGCCGGAGGCGGAGGCCGGGGCGGATCGATAGGAAGGGGAGGGCGGATCGATAAAAAGGCGGGGCGCGTGGCGAGCCACCGTCGCGGTGCGACGGTGGCCCTCTCCCCCGGCCGCCTTTTCGCTCGTTCCTCGCGACGGCGGCCGACCCCTCCCCCAACTTCGGGGGAGGGGTGGCCAAAAGCAGAGCCCTGTGCGCGTGAGCGGAGCATGTGCACGGCAGAGCGCCCCTCCCCCCGGCCCCCTCCCCGCTCGTTCCTCGCGGAGAGGGGGAGAACTGCGCGACTCGCCGCAGCCCCGCCTCGTGCACGGACTTCTTCCCCTCTCCCGTACAGGGCAGGTAATTGAGGGTGCTGACAGGTCGTGTACGGGAGAGGGGGCCGCGGGGTGAGGGGCCCGCGCGGGCCCGGCGGTCCGTTCCGTCGCAGTTCTCCCCCCTCCTGCCCGCGAAGCGGGGGAGGGGGGCCAGGGGGGAGGGGGCTCCCCGCCGGTGCACCCACTCCGCGCATCCGCACAGTCCTGGGCCGTGGTGAGGGTGAATGACAGCGGGCCGCCCCCTCGCCATGAAGTAGCGGCCCGTCCACTTCACTCCGACTTCACGACGGCGGCATCACCACCGCCGGATCACGTCCGCATCACGACGGCCCGATCACGGCGCCGCGCAGACGTCTTCCACCCGCAGGTTCTCCCCGCCAATGCGCAGGTCGGTCACGGGACCCGTGATGTCCACGAAGGTCGGCGTCACCACCACGGCCAGCCCGGCCAGCCCGGCGGGCACGGCCGCGATGTCGCCCATGTACAGCACGCCGTTGATGGCAACGTTCTCGATGGCGCCCATATCCCGGTAGTGGAAGCGCACGCGGCCAGGGGTCCATCCGCCCGCCGCCATGAAGTGATAGTGGGTGCTGATGTTTACCATGCGCAGCGAGTTGAAGCTGCCCCAGCCGATGACCGCCGCCGGCTCCAGCCGCGCAAAGTTGTACACGGGCCCCCCGGGGAGGATGAGCGGCTCCACCGAGACGTCGATGCTGAGCTCGTTGTGCACCACGGTCCCTGGCGCCTGGGCCACCGGCGCGCCCCACACGGTCCACGGGGGAGGATTGGGACCGAAGGTGACGCATGCCGGCGGCGCCGCCATCACGGCCGACGGCTCCGCGGGAGCGGCGGCAGTTTCCGTGACGCTCTGGTCGGAGCAGGCGGCCGCCAGGGGGAGCAGGGCCGCGAACGCGAGGAGATGGGGCGTCTTCATGGGGCATCTTCCTGTCTGGGAGGGCGGCAGCCCGGAGGGTGCCGTGGGGGTAGTCGCGACAGAAACGAGGCGCAGCCTGCCGCGTATCGTGTCGGAATAGGAATGCATTACACATGCCGTGCGCCTGTCTGACGAAGCCATTTCGATTCATCTACTGAAGTGAAGAGGAGTTGCGGGCGCACATCTCGGCTTCCAGTCCGGGTTCGGCAGGCGCGAAAACAGGGACGTTACGTCTCGATTGGGACGCCAATGCTACGGAGAGCGCGTCCCAGGTTCCTGCGCGTCACGCGGGGATGGGCGGGGAGCGCTCCGCTTGCCTCGGCGCGCCCAGCGTGCTAAATATGCCGTTTCTGCCCCGCTGGCCTGGACGGAAAGCGCCGCCGGGGCCGCACGACCCGCAACGAGACGCGACGATGGCCACCACGCTGAACCCCGAGGCCGCCGCGCCCGCCTTTGGGCGCGAGAGCCGGTATGGGCTGGACAATCACGGCATCCGGAACCCCGGTACCGTCTACTGGAACCTGGACCCCGCCGTGCTCGTGGAGCACGCCGTGCGCCGGGGCGAGGGCAGCTTGGCCGACGGCGGGCCGTTCAACGCCGTGACGGCGCCGCACACGGGCCGCTCGCCCAACGACCGCTTCGTGGTCCGCGAGCCCGGGAGCGAAGCAAACGTGTGGTGGGGCAAGGTCAACGTCGCCATCGACGCCGAGAAGTACGACCTGCTGCGCTCCGACGTGCTGGAGCACCTGGAGGGCCAGGACCTGTACGTGCGCGACATGTGGGCCGGCGCCGACGAGCAGTACCGCCTGCCCGTGCGGGTGGTCACGCCCAACGCGTGGCACAACCTGTTCGCGTTCAACATGTTCCGCCGGCCCGCCGAGGACGAGCTGGACGGGATGGTGCCCGGCTTCACCGTCCTGCACGCGCCCGAGTACGAGGCCGATCCGGCCCGCCACGGCACGCGCACCAGCACCTTCATCCTGATCAACTTCGCCCGCAAGGAAGTGCTTATCGGGGGCACCCGCTACGCCGGCGAGATCAAGAAGTCCGTGTTCGGCGTGCTGAACTTCACCCTGCCCCTGCAGGGCGTGCTCTCCATGCACTGCTCCGCCAACGTGGGCCCCGAGGGCGACACGGCGCTGTTCTTCGGCCTGTCGGGCACAGGCAAGACCACGCTGTCGGCAGACCCGGAGCGCGGGCTCATCGGCGACGACGAGCACGGGTGGAGCGACGCGGGCGTGTTCAACTTCGAGGGCGGCTGCTACGCCAAGGCCATCAAGCTCAGCCCCGAGGGCGAGCCGGAGATCTACGCCACCACGCGCATGTTCGGCACGGTGCTGGAGAACTGCGTGCTCGACGAGCACCGCCGGGTGAACTTCGACGACATCAGCATCACCGAGAACACCCGCATCTCGTACCCGCTGCCGTACATCCACAACTTCGTCCCCGAGGCCAAGGGCGGGCACCCCAAGAACGTGGTGTTCCTCACGGCCGATGCGTACGGCGTGCTCCCCCCCATCAGCCGGCTCACCAGCGAGCAGGCCATGTTCTACTTCCTCTCCGGCTACACGGCCAAGGTGGCCGGCACGGAGCGGGGGGTAAAGGAGCCGCAGCCCACGTTCTCGGCCTGCTTTGGCGCCGCGTTCCTGTCGCTGCACCCCGGCGTGTACGCCGAGATGCTGGGCAAGAAGCTCGAGGAGCACGGCTCGCGCGTGTGGCTGGTGAACACCGGCTGGACGGGCGGTCCGTACGGCACCGGCGAGCGGATGAAGCTGTCGTTCACGCGCGCCATGGTGCGCGCGGCGCTGGCCGGGCAACTGGACGACGTGGAGATGGCCACGGCGCCCTTCTTCAACCTGCAGATCCCCACGAGCGTCCCCGGCGTCCCCGCCGAGCTGCTCAACCCGCGCGATACCTGGCCGGACGCCGTCGCGTACGATGCCAAGGCCCGCGAGCTGGCAGATGCCTTCTGCAAGAACTTCGAGCAGTTCGCCGACCGCGTGCCCCAGGCCGTGCGCGACGCGGGCCCGAAGCCGGAGTAACGGCACGGCGGGTTCGATGGATGACGGCGGGCGGGCCGGGGCCAGGTTTGGCTCCGGCCCGCTTTGCGTTGGGGGGAGGAGGGAGGTGGATGGGGGACGTGGATGCTGGATATGGATGATGGCAGACGGTGGATGTGCCCGTCGCTGCGCGACGGGAGCCCTCTCCCCCGGCCGCCTTTTCGCTCGTTCCTCGCGACGGCGGCCGACCCCTCCCCCAACTTCGGGGGAGGGGTCGTTTGCGTGGATGAGTTGTGGCACCGAGGCGGGGTCCGTGCACCGGCGGAGTGCCCGTCCCCCCGGCCCCCTCCCCGCTCGTTCCTCGCGGAGAGGGGGAGAACGGCGGGCTGTGCACGAGGATCTCCCCCTCCCCCGTACAGGCCCGTACAGGGCAGGCACTTGAGGGTGACGACAGGGGGTGTACGGGGGAGGGGCCGCCCGCTGCCGGCGCGATCCGTCCCTATTCGAACGGAAGTTCTTCCCCCCTCCTGCCCGCGGAGCGGGGGAGGGGGCCGGGGGGGAGGGGGCTCTCCGCGGGTGCACAGAGGCCGCCCTGGTCACGTGAACTCCCGCCCTCCGCCTCCCCGCCATCCGTTGCCGGCGCATCCGGCACACGGGCAACGGGATAGCGTGGCCGGGAGCTTGCTACGGGTGTGCCCCGAGCGGCCGGCACGCCCGGCCAGGCATAGACCAACCTGTCCGCATCCGCCCTCGCAGGCGGCACGGATGATGAAGCAGCCGCGCCAACCATGGAATACGCACAGGACCCGTTCCTCTTTCCGCTGGTTCGCGAACCTCGGTCACGCTGGGAGCGGGCGGGGCTTTCCACCCGCCAGGAGCGCACGTTCAACCGCGTGGCCACCCTGGTGGTGGCCGTGTTCCTCGTGGGGTGGACCTACACGCTGGCCTTCGCGCCGCGCGAGCACCTGCGGGCTTCCGTCCCCGTGGAGAGCCTCGCCGAGCGGGTGCTGCGCAGCCCCCTGGGCCGCAACGCTGCCCCCGCGCCCGCATTCGTCATGGACGAGTTCGTGCGCAGCTTCGAGGAAGACTTTACCGAAGACGTGGGTGGGCTGAGCGGACGGGTCAAGGTGAGCATCGTGGAGCCCGGCGACGCCATCCCGCTCCCCGCCGGCGTGGACTCGCTCCCGACGGGCGCGCAGGTAGTGCTGCAGCCCACGGACGGCGCGGGGGGTACGGGCGCCGCCGCGGCGCCCGCCCCGGGCGAGGTGCCGGCGGGGCAGCTGCCCACGGAGGGAGGCATCTGGAACCTGGTGCTGCGCATGCGCGACGCGGCGCTCCCCGCGTCCCAGGTGAGCGTCATCACCCTGGTGCCGCTGTCGGAAAAGCGCGCGGGGCGCATCGGCGACTACCGCATCGGGAACTGGCCGTACGAGGGCGGCGGCGAGCCCAAGGCCATCTACCGCGCCCCGGCCGGGATGATCCGGGTAACGCAGCAGAACAAGGAGATCTGGCTGTCCGAGCACATCCAGCTCAAGGACTTCATCACCAAGGGCCAGGAGAACGTGTGGCCCAAGTACGTGGTGGTGCAGCCGCGCGTGCTGGACAAGATCGAGCTGGTGCTCCAGGAGCTGGAGCTCATGGGGCACCCGGTGGAGAACATCTTTGCCGTCAGCGGCTTTCGTACGCCGGCGTACAACGCGGGCGGCGGCAACACGGCGGGGCGCGGCGCGCTGTCGCGGCACATGTACGGCGACGCCATGGACATCGCCATCGACAACGACCGCAACAGCATCATGGACGACCTGAACGGCGACGGAAGCATCAACCTGTCCGACGCGCGGGTCATCGGGCAGGCCGTGGACCGGGTGGAGAAGAAGTACCCGCAGCTGGTGGGCGGCATGCACTACTATCCGCCCACGGGCGGGCACCAGGGAATGGTGCACATCGATACGCGGGGGTACCGCGCCCGCTGGTAACGGGGGCGCGTGCGGGGCCTTGGTGGGGTGGATGATGACGACGACGCGAACCGCGGAACAGGGAGCGAACGGTGGCCGACGACGGAGTTGACGCGGGGATCCGCGGCGAGCGCAGGGACGAATCGGAGCGGGAGGGTGCCCGGGAGAGCGAAAAGCCCGGGTACGTGGCCCCGGGGATGGACGTCCGCGACGATGACCTGGAGCCGCACTCGGGTCTGCGGTACATCGCGCGGCTGTTCAAGATCATGGCCATCCTGCTGCTGCTGCTGATGGTCGCCGAGGTCATCCTGGCGCTGGTTCAGCAGGGGCAGCCGGCCATCCCGCAGCTGCTGGTGAACGCCACGCGGCTGGTGGTGTGGGCGGGGCTGATGTGGGGCGCCGGCGACATGGCGCTCATGCTCATCGAGAGCAACCATGACCTGCGCGCCACCCGCATCCTGGTGGGGCGCTTGAACCTGCGCTTGCAGCGGCTGGAGCAGGCGGCCATGGGGCTGCGCAGCGGCCCGTCCGCGCCCGGCGCCGGCCCGAACCTGCCGCCGCCCGCGCCCGGTACGTCGGAACGCCGCGATCGGCCGCGCTGACGGCGGGCGGACGTTCACCAAGCACGCGAGGGCGCGGAGACGATTGGGTCTCCGCGCCCTCGGCGCGTTCTCATCGGCCCCGTGCCGCGTTTCTTTCCGCCGAATCGTCCGGACGTCCTCCCGAACCCTCGGGATTCATCGCATCCGGGGTTCTATTGCCGGTTCATCCGGACACTGGCCATTTCTGGATGAGCCATTCCAGGGCGTACCGGCGATATCCGGCCGATCCTCCGATGCACGGCCTGCAGCCAGGGACACCTTTACGGATCGCGATCGGGTGGATGCTGTGCCTCGGCAGGCTTCTGCGTCCGGCTGCGGATATCGTGCCCTGAAAAAACGCGGATGCCGTCTCCTCCCCGGAAGCAGCCGGTCTACCAGGGGCCTGATGCCTCCTGCACGGCCGGCCGATTCGCAACCGGCCGTCGCGGCGCGGGCCGCGGACGAGGCTTGGGAGGCGCCGCAAAACCGGATGCCCGCCATCGTGCTGACCGGTTGCGGAGCGGGCGGCGGGCGGCCGGGTGCCAGAGATCCTTGGTAGCGAGGCCGCTGCCGGCGCGGGGACGGCATCCGCGTTTTTGGGGGGCGGCATAATGGTGGTGCTGGAGGCGGATGACAGTCCTGGCACATCATCCACCTGATCGCGATCGGTAAAAGCGCGTCCAACCGGATCCTCGATCACCCCGCAGGATGGCGCGCCGTTCTGCAAACGAGCGGGATGGTGGTGCCGGAGGCGGATGCGTGGCCTGGCACATCATCCACCTGATCGCGATTGGTAAAAGCGTGCCCGCACCGGAGACTGGGATGAAAGGTAGGATGGCCGCGCGATCTGGCGCTTCCCTGGATGGAACCCTCTCAACCTCGGGCGGTCGTGGATGCGGGTAGCCGGTTGGAACCAGCATCTCGCTTCATCGATGAAAATGCCAGGGTCGAACTCCTATCACGCGGAGGACCCGGAGGCCCATCCGGGAGCCTCGATGTCGCGAATCACTCCCGCGGCGGGCCCGTGCGCCGGTCCAGCGCGATCAGCCGCATGAGGGCGGATTCCGCCACGCGGTCCACTTCGCGGGACGGGACGGTGTGGTGGTTGGAGATGATGGAGAACACCATCCGCTCCCCCGCCGCCGTCGTGAAGTAGCCGGAAAGCGAGCGGACGCCGGAGAGCGTGCCCGTCTTGGCGTGCACGTTCCCCTCCGCCGGCGTGCCACGCATCCGGCTGGCCAGGGTGCCGTCCCGGCCCGCGACGGGGAGCGCGGTGTGAAAGACGGCCGCGTGGGGGCTGCGCGCCTGGCGTTCCAGCAGCGCCACGAGGAACGCGGGCGCCACCAGGTTGTAGCGCGAGAGCCCCGAGCCGTCCGCCTGGGAGAGCAGCCGCGGCGGCATCTGCCAGCTTCGCATCACGCTGTCGATGGCGGACAGGCCGCCCGGCCACGTGCCCATCCCGCGCAGCTCCACGCCCATCGTCTTCACCAGCATCTCTCCGAGCTGGTTCTGGCTGGGCTTGAGGAACGCGGCCAGGACGTCGGCCATGGGGGGCGACGTGTGCGTAAAGAGCACCGTCTGCCCCGGCGCGATGCGGCCCGCCGGCAGCTCGTCCGCGTCGTGCGATCCGCCGCCGACGGCGATCCCCGCCTCCAGCAGCGCCTGCCGCAGCGCGGACGCGAAGAAGCGCGTGTTGTTGCGGACGGCGACCTCCTCCTCCATCACCGCGGTGTCGGACGCCAGCGTGCCGGCCACGAGCACGGCGCTCAGCGTGTCGCCGCGGCGCGCGGACACGGCGGCCGCGGGGCCGGCGCCCGGCATCCAGACGGTGCCGCGCACGGGCACCCACTCGTCGGAGACGGGGCGCGTGGTCACGGCGGCGGCGCGCTGCCCCGCCACGGGCGCGATGCGGACCGTGACGAATCCCTCGTTCAGCTCCAGCCCGCCGACCTCCGCGGAGTACGAATCCCCCAGGTCGTCCCACGCCCAGCCGCGGCCCACGGGCACGTCGTCGAACACGTCGTCCACGCCGATGACCGCGCCGGTGATGCGCGTGACGCCGTGCCCCCGCAGCGAATCCGCCCAGGTGCGCAGGAACGCGCCCACGTCGCCGTGAAAGCGGTCCGAGATCGTGGGATCGCCCCCGCCGATGACGAGCAGGTCGCCCTGCAGCGTGCCGTTGCGCACGGTCCCCGCGGCGGCGATGCGCGTGCGGTAGCGGTACCCCGGCCCCAGCGTCTCGAGCGCAGCGGCGGCCGTAACCAGCTTCATGTTGCTGGCGGGGACAAACATGCGCCCCGCGTTGCGCGCGTACAGCGTTTCGCCGGATTCCAGCGAGCGCACCAGCACGCCCCAGTGCGCGGACGCGAACAGCGAGTCGTTGAAGATGCTGTCCAGCGCGGCCTCGATCCCCGGCGTCGCGACGGTCTGCGCGGGCGCGGCGGAGGGCGCGGGAGACAGCGCAGGCTGTGCGGGGGCGCACGCGGCGGCCAGCGCGAGCAGGAGTGCGGAGGTGGATCGGCAGATGGACATCGTCAGCGGGATCAGGGTCGTCTGCGGGTTCACCGCCCGTGTCGCGAAGATCAGGCCGGAGCGGCGGCGGGAGATGGCTCAGCGGCGAGCTTCTGCTCCAGGCGCGCCTTCACCGCCGGCCACTCGTCGTCCAGGATGGAGAAGTAGACGGTGTCCCGCAGCCGTCCGCCGTCCGTGATCATGTGCTTGCGCAGTGTTCCTTCCTCCGTCGCGCCAATGCGCAGGATGGCGCGGCGCGACCGCTCGTTCAGCACGTCCGTCTTGAGCTCCACGCGCACGCAGCCCAGGGATTCGAAGGCGTGGCGCAGCATGAGGTACTTGGCTTCGGTGTTGATGGCCGTGCGCTGCCACGGAGCCGCGATCCACGTCCACCCGATCTCCGCGCGCCGGTGCGCCGGCTCCACGCTGCCGAAGCGCGTGCTGCCGATTACCCGCCCCGTCGCCGCCTCCGTGGTGACGAACGGCAGCGCCGCGCCCGCCGCCTGCGCGCGGAGGGCCGTGTCCACGTACACGCGCATGTCGGCCTCGGACGCGGGCTGGTTGGTCGTCAGCCGCCACAGTCCGGGATCGCGCCCGGCTTCCCAGAGCGCCGGCACGTGCTCCGGCGTCATCGGCACCAGCCGGACGTGACGACCTTGCAGGATGAGGGGCTCGAGGTTCATCGGCATCGCGGGGGTGGATGGGGGATCGGCGCCGCGAAAAATGGATGGAGAGGGGTTGGAATGGAAAGGCGGGGATTCGATGAAAATGCAGGAACTCGCCGGAGGCGGGGCGCCCCCCCCCCCCCCCCCCCCCCCCC
>DASQZE010000316.1:0-12776 GCA_035638875.1 Longimicrobium sp. | reverse complement strand
ATACCCCGGGGGCGGCAGCTGACTGGGGTCGGAGGACCAGGTGACGTACTGCCGCAGGGGGAGCGGGTTGACGTCGTTCTCCAGGTACGACGACGTGTCGGCTCCCGGCATCTGGATTTCCCAGAGCTCGCTGCCGCCGTCCCACACGGTGCGCCGCACGCTGCTGTAGCACGGGCTCAGCGGGTATCCCAGGGTGGCGGGGCCCGTCGTGGGAGGGCATTCCTGGCGGCTGCGAACCCACACGCGCCGGCCCAGCGCGTCGTACCGGTACTCCTCGAAGGTGGTGCGCCAGTATCCGCCGTTGTCGTCGCCCAGGCGGGACCGGTGCTCGGCCGCTCGCAGCCACCCGTCCGCCCCGTAGCACGAAGCGCGGTCGCTGCAGTCCGCCTCGGCCTTGAGCTGCGAGTTGCACGAGCCCGTGGAGGTGTACAGGCGCGAGGTGAATAGAAAAGGGCTCCGAAGAGAGATTCTCGGAGCCCCGTTTTGTTGACAGCTGCGAGGTGAACAGAACAGCGCTCCGGAGAGATCTCCGGAGCGCTGTTCTGCTGCGTGTGCAGTCCACGGCCTGCTACGAGCGGTTCCCGGCCGGCGGTTCTCCCGCGTGCAACGTCATGCCCGCAGTTGCGGCAAGCCAGCCCAGCGTCTTCTTGGGCCGGGCGATCTCCGTCTCCTGCAGCCATCGACAAAAGGGCAGGCATTGGGGAACGCCGCCCTGATGCCTAGGGCCATGTAGCCCTTCGGGAGGAACTCCCACGACTCGGATACGGCCCCGGCGCCGGTGATCACCCGGTCGGCGACCCGGACTGGCGGGCGCCGCCCCAGGGCACCGCCCGCCGCGCCCGCACCAGCCGCCACCGCCCCGCCGGTCGCGGGGGGAAGCCATCCTGCGTGGACGGCCAGCCGCTAACTACTATCGCTCCTTACCTGGCCCGGCTGCCCGATGGGCCGGCTATGAACCGGCCTCGCCCAACGGCACCGGGTCGGGAATGCGGACCAGGGCGCTGAAATCCGACTTCCATACGTCCAACTCGAATGGGACGCCGTCACCGTCGGCGTTCAGTGAGGCGATGACCTCAACCCCGTCGGCATCCGTGAATTGGAGCTCCGCGGCCACTTCTCCTAGGGAGCGGTTGCCGTCGTCCCCGTCGGCGAACGACAACCTGAGGCTGCCCATCCCGCCATCGCTCATCTCCTGGACGCGCAGGCGGCCGCCCCAGTCCGGAGGCAGCGACAGGCCGGCCGACCGCGCCACGAGCGCGCGGATTAGCCGTGCCTCGTCCGTGGATGGCTTACGGAACCCCATGGATTCTCCCGATGTTGATGACGCCGTCCGCCAGTCGGAAGGCGGTGTACTGGATGCGCTGTCCCGCAATGGTGATGATCTGATTTAGCGGCTTGCCTGGCTGCAGCTGGCCGATGACCGTGGGCAGGTGCTGCTCAACCGCCGCCCGCACGGCGGTCGGGTCCAGCCCCATTTGGATCACGTGGCGGAAGGTGTGGTACACCTGGTTGGGGTCCTTGCCAAACTGCACCGCCAGCTGTGCCGCTCCAGACGCACTCGCCGTCGCCGCGGACGCCGCGGAGGCGGACACCGATGCCGCTTTGCCGGTGGCATCCACGACGGTCAACGGTCCGAGCGTTCCGCCTGCCGTAACACCGCCCACGGATGCCGGCAGAACTCCCAGGCCCACCCCGGCGTATCCCAGCCCGGCGCCCGCCAGCCCACCGGCGACCGCCCCCACGAAGGCCCCTCTCCACCCATGCTTGTACCCCCCGTACGCGGCGCCGATTCCCGCGCCGATGAGCCCCGTGATGAGGGGCACCGGTATGTTGCCGCTCGGGTCGATGGAGTTGACCGGATCGCCGCCGGCGTAGCCGTACAGGTTGACTCCCCCGGCCAGGCCGATGGGATCCTCCTGCGTGAAGCGACCCGTGCCCGGATCGTATGTCCGCGCTCGGCGGTAGAGCGTACCGGTGGCGTCACGCTTACCCCCGAGGACCGTCCCATTCCAGTGGGCGGTCAGCGTACCCACGGAGTACGAGGTCCACTTTGCGCTCGCGGTCCCAGAGGTGCACCGCGACGTTCCAGAAAAGGTCTGGCAGTGCTGCTTGGCGCCGCCAGGGTACACCGTGCCGGTCACCCGGCCCCGCCAGTCCCACAGGGGGATGCGGGTGTGGGGAGCGAACGTGACGCCCTGGCCCACGATGTCCGGGAAGGGGGCCGGATAGTACACGTTCAGGCCGATGCGCAGCAGGCTCAGCGGCTGGTCGATCCCCAGTCCGTGCGTGTACGCCACGCGCCCGTGCACCGGATTGGGGTCGAACCACGAGGTCATGGAGGGCTGATACCCCGGGGGCGGCAGCTGACTGGGGTCGGAGGACCAGGTGACGTACTGCCGCAGGGGGAGCGGGTTGACGTCGTTCTCCAGGTACGACGACGTGTCGGCTCCCGGCATCTGGATCTCCCAGAGCTCGCTGCCGCCGTCCCACACGGTGCGCCGCACGCTGCTGTAGCACGGGCCCAGGGGGTAGCCCTGGGTTGCCGGACCCATCGTGGTGGGGCATTCCTGGCGGCTGCGCACCCACACGCGCCGGCCCAGCGCGTCGTACCGGTACTCCTCGAAGGTGGTGCGCCAGAATCCGCCGTTGTCGTCGCCCATGCGGTACCGGTGGTCGGCCGCCCGCAGCCACCCGTCCGCCTCGTAGTACGAGGCGCGGTCGCTGCAGTCCGCCTCGGCCTTGAGCTGCGAGTTGCACGAGCCCGTCGAGGTGTACAGCTGCGAGGTGAATACCTCGTTCCCCGATGCGTCATACTCCACCGGATCGGTGTGGCCTGTCGTGATCCGTATGCCGTCGCGCGTCGTCAGCCCGTTCCAGTGGTTCGCCGTCCCTGCCCCCGGCCGTCCCGTCACGGGGGCAAAGGCGGTGCTGCGGCGGGTGTAGCTCTCCCGCAGGGTCCCGTCGCTGAGCTTGCGCGCCTCCTCCTCGTTCATGGACGCCATGTTGCCCAGCGCGTCGTACGAGAACCGCTCCGTGCCCTTCCAGGCGGGCACACTGGTGCCGTCCAGGGTGCTGGAGCTGGTGAACACGGCGTGCCCCAGCCCCGAATATCGCACGGACAAGCTGTCGTTTCCGCCAAAGTAGTTGCGGGCCTGCAGCACCCGCCCGGCCGCGTCGCGGGTCAGCGTGACGTGGCGCACCGCCTCTACCGGGTTGTACGCGTGCGTGATCTGCGTGGACAGCGTGCCGTCGCCCCCGTACTCGAACTGGTCCGTCATCCCGCCCACGAAGATCCGGCGCGTCAGGTCGCCCGAGGTGTTGTACTCGTACTTGAACTGGTTGCCCATCGGGTCCGTCACCGAGGCCAGCCCCCCCGTGATTGGGTCGTACCCGTACTGCACGGTGCGCTGGGTGGGCGACGGGGCCAGCTGCGCCGGGTGCTGCAGCTCGATGCGGCGCCCGTTGCGGTCGTACCGGTAGCCCAGCACGTACTGGTGGCTGCTGAAGTCCGCGCCGGCGACCGTGCGGATGCGCAGCGTGTCGGTGGCAAGCGCGCCGCCCCGGTAGTAGCCGCGGCGCACCTGCGCGTCGGCGTTGTCGGCCCGGGCCAGGCCGCCCAGCTCGTGGTACGCGAAGGTCTCGGTCTGGGCATCGATGCGGTACCCGCATCCGCCGTCGTTGGGACGCTGCGGATAGGTGCGGTCCAGCAGGGGACCGGTGCAGATCGCCCCGCCGGTGGCGCGATAGTGGAGCGGGATGCCAGCGTCGCGCGGCGCGTAGCTCACCTGCGGCACCTGCCGCTCCACCATGCGGTTGGCCGCGTCGAAGAACAGGCGGACCACCAGGGGGGAGCCCGTGACCGGGTCGGTGCGCCGGGTGTGTACTTCCTTGGGGTTGCCCGCCAGGTCGTAGAACGTGCTGTCCACCGCGCCGTCGGGGGCGATCTCGGCCACGGCACGGCCGCCCAGGTCGTAGCGCCACCGGGTGCGGACGTGCCCCACGGGGGTCGTCGCCAGGTCCGGGGTGCTCCAGCGCTCCGCGGCCGTGAGGTTGCCCTCCAGGTCGTACTCGCGGACTACGTGCAGCTTCTGCTCCGGTGCCCCGTTCATGGCCGGGCCGGTGGCCACCGTGTAGGTGGCGCGGCCCGCCCGGTCGTACGTGGTGGTGTCCGACTTCCACCCCACCGTCATTCCGGGCAGGGAATCGGCGGGGATGCGGGTGCGGATCACCCGCCCCAGCACGTCGGACAGGATCTCCGTGCGGATGGCGTAGCGCGGGCTGATGGAGGCCTGCAGGTTGCCCCGTACGTCGTACTCCAGCCGGTACGTCCCGGAGGGGCCGTTGACCGTCTCCACCCCGCCCGGCGCCCGCGTGTCGGACAGCGGAAAGTACCCGTAGGTCACCCGGCGCGATGCGTCGGGACCCACCTGCTCCCACGTCCTGCGCCGGTAGCCGTCGTAGGCCCGGGTGGTGACCTCGCCCTCCGGCGCCACGATGCGCGTGGTCGCGTCCCACACGGAGTCCGACTGGAAGGTGGTGGTCGCGTTCTGGCCGTCGCCGTACGGGTTCCACTCCGTCATGCTGGCGAGGTTGCCGCGCTCGTCGTACGAAGCCGTGGTGGTGAACCCGTTCGAAGCGGTCATTCCCGTGGCGAGCGCCGGCCAGCGGGGATCGCCGCGCTGGATGGTGGTCACCCGGTGCCACGGGTCCTTCATGTCCGTGGGCGCGCCCCACCGGTTCACGTGCCACCAGATGCAGTCGCACACCTCCGTGCCGGGACGCGCCCCATCGTAGACGGAGCGCACGCTGTCCATGGAGACGGACGCGCCGTTCATCCCCAGCGTAGCCACGGCCTGCACGCGCGTGGTGGCGTTCACGCCCGGGCTCACCACCCGGGTGGACGTGTGAAAGCGGACGCGGATGTAGCCGAACCCGTGCGCGGCGCCCCGCCGGTCCGTGCGCTGGGTCATCCACTTGGTGCTCGTGTAGTACAGGAACCCCACGTAGCTGCTGTCCGGGTCCGTGATGCGCGTCACGCGGCCGGTCGCGTCGGCCTGCAGCCAGGTGTCGCGCGTGACGGCGAGTCCGGGCGCGGCCACCCGGCTCAGGTGCCGCTGGGCGGCCGTGGGGTTGTTGTTGTACTCGAAGAGGTAGCGGGCCGTGTCGCCCCGCGCCGCGTTGTACGGGAGGTTCACCTGCGTCAGGTAGCTGCCGTTCCAGCGGTACGCGGTGTACTGCTGCATGAAGTTGATGGTGCGCAGGTGCCGCCCCTGCACGTCGAACCACGACTCGGCGGCGCGTCCCGGCAGCGTGCGCACCGTGACGGTGCCGTGCTCGGCGCTGACGCCGTTGTACAGCGAGTCCGGGCGGTCGTACGCCTCGGTCCGCCAGGGGCCGCCCGGGTTGCCGCGGTACAGGCGGGCGCTGCCGTCGCCGCCCACCCACACCTTGACGGTGTCGCCGGGCACGTGCACCAGCTGCTCCACGCCCGAAAGCCACCAGCCCGCGCCAAAGGGGCTGGCGGAGCGGTTCACGATGACCATGCGCCCCGTGCGCACCTTGAGCGACTGCTGCGTCCCCGTGAGCCACTCCCCCGTCACCTGCAGGGCGTACGTGTACACGCCCGTGGGGTACAGGGTGGTGTTGCTGGCGTCGAAGGAGAGCGCGATGCGGCGGGTCTGCGCGGCCCCCCACCCGGGCCAGCGCATGGTGGCCACCTGCACGCCGTTCACCAGCAGCACGGCGCGGATGGTGTCCGGCACGGTGCCGGCGGGGCCGGCCAGGTGCTCGGCCACCACGGGGTGGGGCCGGGCGTGGTTGCTGTTGTAGACCAGCGTGGGCTGCACGCCGGCGTTCATCACCCGCACGCCCGGAAGGGGGTGCGCCACCACCAGGTCGCCGCACTCCGACGCCGCGCCGGAGCCCAGGCCCACGGCCACGCACGCGTCACGCTGAATGCGCTCCAGCGACCTGGCATCCCCCGGAAAGCCGGGGTCCGGCGCCGCGACCACCGTCACCGTAGCTCCCGCGAAGGTGCTCACGCTGCCGGACGCGGCGGTCAGCTGGATCCATCCGTTCCCCGCGGCCGGCGCCGTGAACGTGACGTCTACCCACGCGGAGTCGTTGGGAGGCAGCACCACGGTGGGCACGGACGCCGTGCACCCGCCAAAGCCCGCCGGGCACGGGGTGATCATGGTGTAGGTGGTGGGGATGCTCCCCGTGTTCACCACCCGGAAGCGGGCCGTGCCGTTGGCCCCGCTCGCCACGGAGCCCGGACCGTTCTCCACCGACACCCGCACGCCGGGCGAGGGAATGGTGTAGGTGGCGGAGCCGCTCCCGTTGTTGGAGGCGGCGTCGTTGATGGACGCCGTGATGGTGTGGGCGCCCACGCCGGACACGTTCACCGTGCCGGTGGAGGTCGCCGTCCAGTTGTTGGGTCCGCCGTACGTAAAGTTGCCGGTGACGTCCTGCCCGTCGAAGAGGATCTGCCGGCTGCGCCAATCCAGGTAGTTGTTGTCGGACCAGTTGATGGTCACGGCGACGAGGCCGGGGGACCGGATGTCCGACTGCGGGGAGACGGTGACCGTGGGCGCCGTGAAGTCCACGGTCCCACACGGCTCTTCCGTGCATTGCTGCGCGGCTGCCCGCTGCGGAAAGGCCAGGGCACCGGTCAAGATGGCCAGCGCGCCGAGCCGCGCGCGCAGGCGGGTGGAGAAGGATTTGTACATCGAATGATACAGCAAAGGTAGGATACGGCCGGTGAACCGGCTGCGGGAGCCAGGCGGAAGGCGAAGAGTCCCGGGAGGTCCATCAAATTTCTGCTTTGCGCCGCAATCCGCAAGCCCATCCGCGTCGGAGTCCGCGCGCCGTGGCCGAAAACGGACCGCGGTGCCACCGGGGTGAACCCCTTTGTGCCGAATTCCGGCAGAACCCATACACCGCCGTGACGCCCGCGGGCAGGCTCCCGTCCCGGAGAAGGCATGAACCCGGTCTCGCGCGCCGGGCGAGGGGGGCGGAGATCGCCGAGCACGGACGTGGAACGGCCCCGGAGAAAACGTCTCTCCGGGGCCGTTCCACGAGCGGCGCCCCCCGGCGCCAGGATGAAGTCAGAGCGTGGCCGTCAGCTCCGCCAGCTGCACCTGCACGGATGCGGACGACGTGCCGCCCGCCGCGGCGCGCGCCTGCACCGACGCCTTCGCATCGAAGAGCGCATCCAGGTCCGCGTCCGCGAACTCGCCGCTCACCTGCACGAACAACTCGCGCGGCAGGGCGCTCAGCGGGCATCCCATCCCCTCCGCGGCGCGCACCAGCTTGCCCACCGCGCCGTGCGCCTCGCGGAACGGCACCCCGCGCCGCACCAGGAAGTCCGCCACGTCCGTCGCCAGCATGGCGCTGTCCACCGCGCCGGCGCAGCGGGCCGTGTCGATGTCCATCGTCCGCACCGTCCCCGCCACGGCGGGCAGCACGTCCGACAGCGCGTCGAAGGCGGCGAAGAGGGCCGACTTGTCCTCCTGCAGGTCCTTGTTGTAGCCGCTGGGCAGCCCCTTGAGCAGCGCCAGCATCCCCGTCAGCTCGCCGATCAAGCGCCCCGCCTTGCCGCGGGCCAGCTCCAGCGCATCCGGATTGCGCTTCTGCGGCATGAGCGACGACCCCGTGCTGAACCGGTCCGAAAGCCGCACGAAGCCGAACTCCGACGTGGCGAACAGGATCAGGTCCTCCGCCAGGCGGCTGAGGTGCACCCCCGTCATCGACATCACGAAGAGCAGCTCCGCCACCCAGTCGCGGTCCGCCACGGCGTCGATGGAATTCGCCGACACGGCCCGGAAGCCCAGCGACTCCTTGAGCAGCACGCGGTCCACGGGGAACGGGCAGCCGGCGATGGCCCCCGAGCCCAGGGGCAGGATGGAGACGCGGTCCACGGCGTCGGCCAGCCGCTCGCGGTCGCGCGCCAGGGGCCACGCGTGCGACATCAGCCAGTGCGCGGCCGAAACGGGCTGCGCGCGCTGCATGTGCGTGTACGCCGGCATCACCGTCTCGCCGTGCACCTCAGCCTGCTCCACCAGCGCCGCCTGCAGGTCGCGCAGCTCCCGGTCCAGCAGCTTGGCGGCCTCCAGCGCCCACAGGCGAAAGTCCGTGGCCACCTGGTCGTTGCGGGAGCGGCCCGTGTGCAGCTTGCCCGCTACGGGGCCCGCCGTCTCGCCCAGCAGCCGCTCCACCAGGGTGTGGATGTCCTCGTCCGCCGCGGCGTCCCAGTCCGCGTCCGTCCATCCTTCCAGCAACGTCTCCACGGCGTCCAGCCCGGCGCGCAGGTCGGCCGCCTCGGTGGGGTCGATGACGCCGGCGGCGCCCAGGGCCGCGGCCCAGGCGCGGCTGCCGGCCACGTCCTGCCGCCACAAGCGCCGGTCCACGGGGAGCGAGCGGTTCAGGCGGTCCATCTCCGGCGCGGGGCCCGCGCTGAAGCGCCCGCCCCATAGGCGGGCGCCGGGCACGGCCGGCGCGGTCTGCGCCGGCATCAGGGGAGTGCACGCCATGTCAGTCCGCCGCCTGGAGGGTGGGGGGCAGTGCCGCCTCGCGCGCCTTGAGCGCGGCCACGCGGCCCGAAAGTCCGAACAGGCGGATGAACCCCGCCGCGTCCGCCTGCTGGTAGACGTCGTCCTCGCCGAAGGTGACGAAGCGCTCGTCGTACAGCGACTGTGCCGACCAGCGGCCCGCCACCGTCACGTTGCCGCGGTGCAGCTTGAGGCGGATGGAGCCCGTGACGGCCTTTTGCGTCTCGTTCACCAGCGCGTCCATGGCCGTGCGCTCCGTGGTCCACCAGCGGCCCTCGTACACCAGGTCCGCATAGCGCGGGGCGATCATGTCCTTGAGCGACAGCGTCCGCCGGTCCAGCACCAGCTGCTCCAGCTCGGAATGCGCGGCGTAGAGGATGGTGCCGCCCGGCGTCTCGTAGATGCCGCGCGACTTCATCCCCACCAGCCGGTCTTCCACCAGGTCGATGCGGCCGATGCCGTGCACCCCGCCGATGGCGTTCAGCCGCTCGATCACCTGCACGGGCGACAGCGCCTGGCCGTTCACGGCCACGGGAAAGCCCTCCACGAACTCCACCGTCACGTACTCCGGCACGGGCGGCGCGTCCTCGGGCGAGCGCGTCATGAGGAACAGGTCCTCCGTGGGCTCGTGCGCCGGGTCCTCCAGCGGCCCGCCCTCGTGGCTCACGTGCCATAGGTTGCGGTCGCGGGAGTAGATCTTCTCCTTGGTGGCCGCCACGGGCACGTCGTGCTTGGCGGCGTAGGCCAGGGCGTCTTCGCGGGAGCGGATGTCCCACTCGCGCCAGGGGGCGATGACCGGGAGCTCCGGGGCCAGCGCGCCGTAGGTGAGCTCGAAGCGCACCTGGTCGTTGCCCTTGCCCGTGCAGCCGTGGGCCAGGTGCGTGGCACCCACCATCTGGGCGATCTCCACCTGCCGCTTGGCGATGATGGGGCGCGCCATCGACGTGCCCAGCAGGTACTTGCGGCCGTAGATGGCGCCCGCGCGCAGGGTGGGCCACACGAAGTCGCCCACGAACTCGTCGCGCAGGTCTTCCACGTAGCAGGCGGCGGCGCCGGATGCGCGGGCCTTGTCCTCCAGCCCGCTCAGCTCCTCGCCCTGGCCGATGTCGGCGGCCACGCAGATGACTTCGCCGCCGTAGTTCTCGCGGAGCCAGGGAACGATGATGGAGGTATCCAGTCCGCCCGAGTAGGCGAGGACGATGCGAGGCGTGGTCGGCATTTCGGGCGCTCCCGGTCTATGTGATTCGTCTGGCTCGTCGCGCGCGGCGAACGACGGTCGAGAAACAGTGCACTCACGCACTTCCCTACTCCCAGTGCTCCGCGCCGGGCGTTTCGCGCACTTCCATCACGACGGCGATTTCGTCGCAGGCGTGCAGCTTGGGGCAGTTGCGGCAGTCGCTCCACACCTTGGCCGGGAACATCTCCTTGGGCACGGTGCGAAAGCCCAGCCGGTGAAAGAAGCCGTCGCGCAGCGTCAGGGCGAACACGGTGGTGATCCCCAGCGTCTCCGCGTCCTCCACCAGCCGCTGCACGATGCGCCCGCCCAGCCCCATCCCCTGCGTGGCCGGGTCGACGGCCAGCGAGATGACCTCCGCCAGCGTGGGCGAGAAGATGCGCAGGCCCCCGCAGCCCACCACGCGGCCGTTGTCGTCCACCGCAACCACGAACTCGCGGAACAGGCGCACCAGCTGCTCGCGCGTCTTGGGCAGCATCAGGTTCTGCGCGGCGAAGCCGTTGATCATGGGCTCCACCTGCAGCATGTCCGCGATGTTCGCGGGGCGCACGTACACCGGCGCCGACGGGTCGAACGGCGGCAGGTCCTCCAGGACCTCCACCCGGGGAGGAGCAATTTGAACTAGCACGGAATCGCCTCCTCCAGCACCGCGACGCCGCGGCGCAGCTCATCGTCCCCGATCACCAGCGGCGGCAGCAGACGAACGACGTCCGGCCCCGCGCTCACCAGCAGCAGCCCCGCATCCAGCGCGCGAGCCACGATCCCCGCCGCGTCGTCCGTCTCGATCCCCCAGATCATCCCCGCGCCGCGGACGGCGCGGATCCCCGGGCGGCGCAGGGCCAGGGCCCCCAGCAGGTCCGCCAGCAGCGTCCCCTTGCGCCGCACCTCGGCCATGAACGCCGGCGCGCCGATCTTGCGGCACGTGGCCAGCGCCGCCGACGCGACGAGAACGCCCCCGCCGAACGTCGTCCCGTGGTCGCCGGGGTGCAGCGCGGACGCCACGGCCTCCGTCACCAGGACGGCGCCCATGGGCAGCCCGCCGGCCAGGGGCTTGGCCAGCGTCATCACGTCCGGCGTGATCCCCGCCCCCTGGTGCGCCCACAGGTGGCCCGTGCGCCCCAGCCCCGTCTGCACCTCGTCCATCACCAGCAGCGCGCCGGCCTCGTCGCACAGGTACCGGAGCGACTTCAGGAACCCGGCGGGGACCGGCTTTACGCCGCCCTCGGCCTGGATGGGCTCGATGAGCACGGCGGCCGTCTTTCCCCGCGCCAGCAGGCGATCCACTTCCGCCGTATCGCCCACGTCGCAGAAGACGACGCCGGGCATCAGGGGGCGGAACGGGTCCTGGTACGCGGCGCGGTCCGTGGCGGCGAGCGCGCCCATGGTGCGGCCGTGAAAGCCGC
Source organism: Longimicrobium sp. (assembly GCA_035638875.1). GTDB lineage: Bacteria > Gemmatimonadota > Gemmatimonadetes > Longimicrobiales > Longimicrobiaceae > Longimicrobium. Next base: position 1,590 of record DASQZE010000316.1, on the reverse strand, counting down.
CGCGGAACGCGATGACCTCGTGCCGCCCCTCGCCCGCGAAGCGCCGCGCGAACTTGATGGCGCCCTCGTTGGCCTCAGCCCCGCTGTTGCAGAAGAACACGCGGTCCGCGAACGAGTTCTCGGTCAGCCACCCCGCCAGCTCCGCCGCGGGCTGCGTGCGGAACAGGTTGCTGGTGTGGATGAGGCCCCCCTCCAGCGCGCCGCGGATGGCGGCCGCCACGTCCGGGTCGCCGTAGCCCAGGGCATTGACCGCGATGCCGCTGGTAAAGTCCAGGAACCGGCGGCCGTCCTCGGCGATCAGCTCGCACCCCTCGCCGCCCGTGAAGACGGGGCCGGTGGGCTTGTAGACGCCCAGCAGGGGGGATGTCGTCTGCGTCTCAGTCGCCGGCATGGGCAGCCTCCCGTGTGATCTGGATGCGCGTTCCCGCGCCGTCGTCGTTCAGCATCTCCGCCGCGCCGATGCGCACGCGGCCCACACCCCCCACCCGCGCCCGCATGGCCGCGCGGAGCTTGGGGCGCATTCCGCCGGCCGCCTCGCCGCTCTCCAGCAGCTCGGCCACGCCGTCCGCGTCCAGTTCGTCCACCCAGGCCCCGCCGGCCCTGACCCCCGGCACGTCGCTCACGAAGAGCAGCTCCGCCGCACCCATCCACGCGGCCACGCCGGCGGCGGCATCGTCCGCGTTGGTGTTCAGCCCGTCGCCGTCCGGCCCGCGTGTCACGGGGGATACGACCGGGGTGATTCCCTGCGCCAGCCAGGTTTCCAGCAGCTCCGTGCGGACGGAGACCAGCTCGCCCGTGCGTCCCAGCGCGCCGCCGTGGGAGAGGATGCCGCGCAGCAGGGCGCCGTCCTCGCCGCTGATCCCCACGGCGTCCGCGCCGGCGTCCAGCAGGGCGGCCACCCAGCGCTTGTTCACGCCGCCGCTCAGCACCATCCGCACGATCTCCAGCACCCGCGGCGTGGTGACGCGCAGCCCCTCGTGCCACTCCGGCTCGATTCCGACCGCGCGCTGCAGCTCCGTCACGTCCTTGCCGCCGCCGTGGACGAGCACCGTGGGCACGGCCGAGGCTGCGATGCCGGCGGACACCTCGCGGATCCACCCGTTGTCGTCCGCGCGGTTGCCCCCCACCTTCACGATCCGCGTCACGCCAGCCCCTCCGTCTCGCCCCAGCCGAACATCAGGTTCAGGTTCTGCACGGCCTGGCCGGCGGCGCCCTTGAGCAGGTTGTCGATCACGGACACGATCGTCAGCATGGGCGCCGACACCCCCTGGATCGCCGCCACGCCCACCGCGACACGGTTGGAGCCGACGACGTCCGCCAGCGCCGGCATGCGGCACTCGCCCATCACGCGGACGAAGGGCTCGCCTGCATAATCATCCAGCCACAGCTGCCGGGGATCGTCGACCGGCTCCGCGAGGGTGACGTAGATCGTCTCCAGGATGCCGCGCCTTACCGGCAGCAGGTGCGGCGTGAAGACGAGCTCCGGCGCCGCGCCCTCCGACAAGCCCGCCGCCTGCGCGCGCATCTCGACGAGGTGGCGATGCACGTTGCCAACCGCGTAGGCGCTGAACCCCTCCGCGATCTCGGCGA
>DASQZE010000315.1:0-5468 GCA_035638875.1 Longimicrobium sp. | reverse complement strand
CAGGGTGAGCGTGGAGTCCGGCGCCGTCTCCGCCGCCACGCACACCCGCTCGCCCCACTCCTCGTCCTCCAGCCCCACCACGGCGCACTCGCCGATCTCCGGGTGCGTGCGCAGCACCTCCTCGATCTCCAGCGCGCTCACCTTGAAGCCGCCCGTCTTGATGATGTCCACGCTGCGCCGGCCCAGCAGGCGGTAATAGCCGTCCTCCACCACCCCCACGTCGCCCGTGCGGAACCAGCCGTCGCGGAACGCCTCGGCCGTGGCCTCGGGGCGGCGCCAGTACTCCAGGAACACCGTGGCCCCGCGGATCTCCACCTCGCCGGGCGTGCCGGGCTCGACCTCCGCGCCGTCCTCGTCCACCAGCCGCGCCTCCACCCCGGGCAGCGGCACCCCCACGAAGCCGGGCCGCCGCTCGCCGTGCAGCGGGTTGCCCAGCGCCATGCCGATCTCCGTCATCCCGTAGCGCTCCAGCAGCACGTGGCCACTGATCTCCCGCCACCGCTCCAGCGTCCGCACGGGGAGCGCGGCCGAGCCGGACACCATCAGCCGCATGGCCGCGCACCCGGCGGACATCCGCGCGCGCCGCTCCGGATCCGCCGCATCGAACGCCGCGATCAGCCGCCCGTAGACCGTGGGGACGGCCATGAACAGCGTCGGGCGCCCGCTCTCGATGGCGCGCCACGTCTCGTCCGCGTCGAACCGCGGCAGGATCTCGCACGCCGCGCCGGCCCACAGCGCGCACGCCAGCACGTTGACGATGCCGTGCACGTGGTGCAGCGGCAGCACCAGCAGCGTGCGGTCCTCCGGCGTCCACCCCCACGCGTCCACGAGCGAGGTGATCTGCGCGCGCAGGGTGGCGTGCGTGCTCACGACGCCCTTGGGCCGCCCCGTGGTGCCGCTGGTGTAGACGATCATGGCCCGCCGCGCCTCGTCCACGGCCGGCAGCGGGCCCGGCTCCGCGGCCAGCACGTCCGGCGTGAGGACGAAGCGCCGATGGGTGCGCGCCGCGATGGGACGCAGCGCCTCCGCGAAGTCCGGGTGCACCACGACGATGGCGGCGTCCGCATCCAGCACCACGTACGCCAGCTCCGCGGGCGGATGCGAGACGGCCAGCGGCACCGCGATGCCTCCCGCGCGCCAGATCCCCCACTGCACGGCTGCGTACTCCCACCCCGGCGGGGCCAGGAAGGCCACGCGCGCCTCCTGCAGGTCCGCCGCGCCGTCCAGCAGTGCGGCGGCCACCCGCGCGGACGCGTCCAGCAGCTGCGCGTATGTGAACGTGCCCTCCGGCGCCACCAGCGCCGTGCGCTGCGCGTGCCCGCCGGCGCGGGCGACGATGGGGAGTTCGGGGGAAGGCGGATGCATGGCGCGGCGGGAGGAGGGATGCGCTGCGGGGACGCCGATCAAGGTAAGCGGCGGACGTGCCGAACGCACTTCTGCCACCGCCGGCGCGCAGATGCGGAACGCCGGACGGAGCGAAGTGCCCGGGGTGGTTCGACGATGGATTCAGCGGGAGGTCAGGAGATCAGGCGGCCTTTGCAGCCCGTTGCGCGTCGACCTCCAGCCATTCCGCGATCAGGAACGTCAGGTCGCGGTGCCCCAGGTCGTGCGGGTCCATCCCCAGCATCCGGCAGATCTCCGGCAGATCCTGCTGAAACCATCCGTAGCGCTCCACGATGCTGGTGGCTGAGTGCAACAGCACACCGGGGGGTTGCGTCGTCGCGAGCGCGTTGCGTACGGCGCGGATGAGATCCGCCGGCTCTCCGTGGTGCGCACGGATATCCTGCCCCGCAATGTCGGAAAGGAACTTCTGGAACCGGTACCGCTCGCGATCGAAGATGATGCAGGTTTTCTTCTTCTGCCGCGCGTCGCCAAACCGCTGCGCGCCCAGGAACAGGCCCAGTTCGAATGGCATATTCATCCGCGGCAGGCCGGAGTCATGGTCCAGCTCCACGCGCGAGATGTCGTGAACGCTGTGGCAGCATTCCCCCATGATGCGCACGATCTTCTCGATGCGCACCTCGGCCCCGTTGTCCGCCTCCAGGGCCGAGCGCGCGACCATCCCGCATGCGTAGATCGCGAAGACCAGCGCCTGGAACAGGGGCTGATACTCCTCATCGAACGGGCAGTTGATGAACGCCTGCTTCGTGTACGGCCGGTGCATGGCCCTTTCCTCGCAAGTGCTGGGGAAACCCGCCGGCGGGGACGACGCCGCGGTGAACGCTACCGACGCCGCGTGTGCTTCGGCCGGCCTTCGGCCTGACGCATCGCGAACACGGCTCGAACCGCCTTGCGGACGGCGACGGGATCGAGATTACCTTTCTCCGGAGGGCGCTGAATCTTGGGCGGACGCTTCTCGGCACTCATGGTTCCTCCTCGGCTGCGGGTTCGGGACAGAACGTACAACAATCCGCCGCCCGTTTCAACTGTCCACTTCGCGCCACCGGCAGCACGGTGCACGTTCTGAATCCGCCTCATCACCCTGTCACGAAAGTTCCCATGCCCTACTCACATCGCGTCAAGCCAGGCAGCCACGTTCATCTCAAGGACTACGACGCGCGTGACACGTCGGGACTGGAAAAGGTGGACGGCCAGGCCCGCTTTGCCGAGCTGAACGGCGAGCTGGACAAGATCCAGGAGGAGATGTACGCGGCGGGCAAGAACAGCGTGCTGATGATCCTGCAGGGGATGGACACCAGCGGAAAGGACGGGGCCATCCGCGCCGTGATGGCCAGCCTGAACCCGCAGGGGTGCCGCGTGGAGTCGTTCAAGGTGCCCACGGGTCACGAGCTGGCGCACGACTTCCTGTGGCGCATCCACCGCGTCACGCCGGAGCTGGGCATCTTCGGCGTGTTCAACCGCTCGCACTACGAGGACGTTCTGGTGGTGCGCGTGCACAAGCTGGTGCCGGAACCGGTGTGGAAGGCGCGCTACGAGCAGATCAACCACTTCGAGTCGCTGCTGGCGTCCAGTGGCACCATCGTCCTCAAGTTCTTTCTGCACATCAGCAAGGAAGAGCAGGAGAAGCGGCTGCGCGAGCGCGAGGAGGAGGTGGGCAAGGCGTGGAAGCTCTCCGCGGGCGACTGGCGCGAGCGTGAGCACTGGGATGCGTACCAGGCCGCGTACGAGGACGCGCTGGGCCGCTGCAGCACGGACGTGGCGCCGTGGCACATCGTCCCCGCGGACCGCAAGTGGTTCCGCAACCTGGCGATCACGGAGGCGCTCGTCCAAACGCTGCGTCCCTACCGCGAGTCGTGGAAGGCGGCGCTGGCCGAGATGAGCCGCGAACGCCTGGCGGAGCTCGCCGCCTACCGCGCGGAACGCGGCCAGGGCTGATCGCGGCCCGTGGCGGCGAGGGATGTATGCACAAAAGGCCGGCGGCCCGGGAGCAATCCCGGGCCGCCGGCCGCGTTCGGTGCTGCTTCAGCCTTCGCTTACGGCGCCGTCTTGGTGACGACGAACGTGGCGCGGTACTGCGACTGCGAGATGGAGCCGCCGCTGGAGGGGTACGGGGCCAGCGACACCAGCGCGACGTTGTAGTTCAGATAGTCCACCGACGTGGGCTCCATGTTGGTGTTCAGCTCGGCGCCGAACGCCTTGCCGTCCTTGGAGAGCACTACCTGCACCACGGCGTTGCCGGCCCACACGCACTGCACGCCCGTGGGGCAGCGCGAATCGCTGGGCACCGCCTGGAAGCTCACGGTCAGTCCCTCGCCGGCCACGGTGGCGCTACGGCCCACGCGCAGCTCGAACGGCTGGCCCAGGGTGGCGCCGGCGGCAGCGGCGAGCGACGCCTCCGAAGCCTGCACGGGGGCAGTGGCTTCCTGGCCGCACGCCGTCAGGCTGGCGGCGAAAAGAATGGCAAGAACGGTGTTCTTCATGGTCGTGTCTCTCGTTGTGTCGTGGATCCGCCATAGGATGGCGGCCCGGTGATCGCCGGTTACGGGCGCCGTTTATTTTGCGCCACCGTTCCGACATGGATGATGTTATACGAAACTCGCTTCTCGGTCAATATGAAACAGTGAGAGTATTGATAAATCGCACAATTATGACGCAATGGCTGCCCTGTTCGATCGTTCGTACGCATTCGGTCAAGGCACATCTGCCGCAGAATTTGGGGACAGTTATCCACCTTCCTCGCGTCTAGCACATCCATGCAATGACCGCAACCGGCAATTACGTGCACTTCGAGAACATGACGGTTTGACGAGGTGCCGCTTTCGTTCGCGGGTGGTGGTGGGAGGAACACGAACGGTGGCGGGGCCGGAGGATGCGCATCCCCCGGCCCCGCCCGTTCTTCTACCGCAGAGCGATCTACACGAACAGCTCGCGCAGGGGCAGCGTCCAGCCGGGTACCACCTCCGCCCCGTCGAGCACATCTCCTTCGGTGAGCTCGCCGTCCACGAGCTCGTGCCGGAACCCGTCGTCAGCCATGGCAAGCAGCTCGGCGGTGATGGGCGGGCTTGGAATCACAGGCGGAGATGTCATGGCGCGGGATCCTCCTCTCCGGAATGCACGACGGCCCCGCGCAACAACGCGGAGCCATCCTGGACTTCATCACCCGCGGGACGGAGCGCTAGAAGAACACCGGCTCCTGGTAGGCGCCGAACACCTCTTCCATGGCCGCGCGGATCTCGTACAGTGTGGCGTAGGCGCGCACGGCGTCCAGCATGGACGGGATCACGTTCTCGCTCGTGCGGGCAGCCTCCTTCAGGCGCGCCAGGGCGGCATCCACCTGCGCCTGGTCGCGGCGGGCGCGCATGGCGGCCATCCGCTCGCGCTGCCGGATCTCCGCCTCTTCCGTGATCTTGAGCAGGGGGATCTTCAGCTCCTCGCCCTCCACCGCGAACTCGTTCACGCCCACGATGGTGCGCTCGCCCCGCTCGATCTCCAGCTGCTGCCGCATGGCGCTGCGGGCGATCTCGCGCTGAAAGTAGCCCACCTCGATGCCCGGCACCACGCCGCCCAGCTTGTCGATCTCGGCGAAGATGGCCTCGGCGCCGGCCTCCATCTCGTCCGTGAGCGCCTCCACGTAGTACGAGCCCGCCAGCGGATCGATGGTGTTGGGCACCCCGGTCTCGTACGCCAGCACCTGCTGCGTGCGCAGGGCGATCTGCACGGCGTGCTCCGTGGGCAGGGCCAGCGTCTCGTCCATCGAATTGGTGTGCAGCGACTGCGTGCCGCCCAGCACCGCCGCCAGCGCCTGGTAGGCCACGCGGACGATGTTGTTCTCCGGCTGCTGCGCCGTGAGCGTTACGCCCGCCGTCTGCGCGTGCGTGCGCAGGCGCCAGCTCTCGGGGTTCTTGGACCCGAAGTCGTCGCGCAGGTGGCGCGCCCAGATGCGGCGGGCGGCGCGGAACTTGGCGATCTCCTCGAAGAAGTCGTTGTGCACGTCCCAGAAGAAGCTGAGGCGCGGCGCGAACGAGTTGACGTTCATGCCGCGATCGACACAAGCCGTGACGTACGCG
>DASQZE010000314.1:0-14769 GCA_035638875.1 Longimicrobium sp. | reverse complement strand
CCTCACGCCGCGCGTGCTCCCGCAGATGTTCGACTTCCCCGCGGACATGCTCCCCGTCCCCGCGGAGGCGAACCGGCTGGACGACCAGGTGCTGGTGCGCTACTACAGCGACGAGTGGGAACAGATCACCCGCTAGGCATCTCCCGCCGCGCGTTCGTGGCCGCGCTGGCCGCGGCGCCGTTCGTGGCGTGCGGCCGCAAGACGGACCGCGCGATGGAAGGCGGCTTCGCGGACGACGGCGGCGCCCGCGGCCACCGCCTGCGCGACCGTGCATCCGCCCCGGCGCCGCGGCGGACGGAGCGCGTGCCGCTCGTCATCGTGGGCGGGGGGATGGCGGGGCTTTCCGCGGCGTGGCGGCTGCGGCGGCAGGGGTTCGACGACTTCGTGCTGCTGGAGCTGGAGGACGCGCCGGGGGGCAACGCGCGGTCGGGGGAGAACGGCGTGTCCGCCTATCCCTGGGCCGCGCACTACGTTCCCGTCCCGGACGCGCGCGCCGTGTGGGTCCGCGAGATGTTCGAGGACCTGGGCGCGCTGCGCGACGGCGTGTGGGACGAGCGGATGCGGGTGAGCGCGCCCCGCGAGCGCCTGTACCGCTGGGGACGCTGGCACGAGGGCTTCGAGGGCGCGCTGATGGACTCCGCCGCGGACCGCGACGAGTTCCGCCGCTTTGGGAACGAGATGGAGCGGATGCGGGCGACGGGGGAGTTCACCATCCCCTCCGCGCTCGGTGCCCGGCCGTCGCCGCTGGACGGGGGATCGATGGCGCGGTGGATGGACGAGCGCGGATTTCGCTCCGCCGCCCTGCGCTGGTATGTGGACTACGGGTGCCGCGACGACTACGGCGCCGCGCTGGCCCAAACCTCCGCGTGGGCCGGCATCCACTACTTCGCCTCGCGCGCGCCGGCGGACGAGGCGCGCGGCACGCTCACCTGGCCGGAAGGGCTCGGGTGGATCACGCGCGGGCTGCTGGCGCGCGCCGGGGACCGCGTGCGCACCGGTGCGCCCGTGCATCGCGTGGAGCGCGCGAACGGCGGCCTGCGTGTGCTCGCGGGGGACGTGGAGTACCGGACGGACGCCGTGGTCTGGGCCGCGCCGTCATTCCTGGCGCCGCACGTGGTGGAGGGCGCGCCCGCGCCGCGCTTCAGCTACTCGCCGTGGGTGACGGCCAACCTCACGCTGGAGCGCTGGCCGGCCGAGCACGGCTTCGAGCCCGCGTGGGACAACGTGATCCACGAGTCGGCGTCGCTGGGCTACGTGGTCGCCACGCACCAGTCCTATGCGCAGCGCCCGGAGCGCACCGTGTGGACCTGGTACCACGCGCTCTCCGAGGGGACGCCGGCGGAGGGGCGGAACCTGCTGCTGCGGCGGACGTGGGCGGAGTGGAGGGACTGGATCCTCGCCGACCTGGCGCGCGCGCACCCGGACATCCGCGACTGCGTGTCGCGCGTGGACGTGATGCGGATGGGCCACGCGATGGTCCGCCCCACCCCCGGCTTTCTCGCCGATCCCGCGCGCCAGGCTCTTGTGGATGCGCGCGGCCCCGTCTTCTACGCCCACAGCGACCTGAGCGGCCTTTCGCTCTTCGAGGAGGCCCAGTATCGCGGCATCACCGCCGCCGATCGCGTGCTGGCGTGGATCGGGAACGGCGCGGAGGCGGCGGGGCGGGTGGGGTAGGGAGGAGGCAGGGGACGGGGAGGGATAGAGGGACGGCAGGGGAGGGAGGGATAGGGGACAGAGGTGCGGGGCGGGGGAGGGGACGGAGGCCTGGGGCGGGATTCCGTCGAGCCGGGCGAATGAATTCGCGGCAATGAAACCGCGATGTCGGCCTTCGCCGACAGGTCGTGCACCGGCGGCCGGTGTGCACCGGGGCGAAGGTCCGCCGGGCCAGGAGCGAATGAATTCGCCGCTGGAAAATCGCAAAGTCCGCCTGCGCGGACTGCCCGTGCACCGGCAACCGCAGTGCACCGGTGCGCAGTTGACGCAGTTGAAGCCCCGCACGGACGCGCCAGCGGCCGGGGCGGGGCTTACCGCTTTCCCAGCGGCGGCTTTAGCCGCTCAGGACGGACGCCCGCCTCCGTGACGCGGGGCCTGTGTGTCGTCCAACCGCCCGGTGCATCGCCCGCCGCCGCGCCTGCACTCTGCCCGCGCGGGCCGTCGAAGCCTCACGCAGTTTGTGAGGCTTTCCGCAGTTGTTGCGGCGAATTCATTCGCTCAGGCTGGCGCCCCGGCCGGGCATCCGCCCCGCCTGCCCCTGCACACAGTGTAAACCGTAGATGCACGAAGAGGACGCCGGGTCGATTCGGCGTCCTCTCTGTACGTTTTACCCTGGCGTGCTACCCGGCGTCGGCGCCCGGATCCGGCAGCTCAGCCGCGCGCAGCGTCTCCAGCCACGCCGGAAGCTCCGTGCGCGCCTGCTGGTGGTAGAACACGATGCGCTCCACCAGCGCGGCCCGGATCGCGCCCTGCTGCTCGTCGGGAATCCCGTCCAGCAGAATGGCGAGCGCCGCGCGCGCTGTCTCTTCCGAGAACTCTCCCCGGCTGGCGCCCCGGTTCACGTACCACGCTGTGAGCTTGCGCAGGGTAGAGCGGTACGGCCGCGTCCCGTTGACGAAGTGCTGCAGCCCCATGGGGCTCATCGGGATGCTGCGCGCAACCGCTCTGAGGGAAGTTTCCGCGACGGCACGCCGCGCCGCCTCCCGGATCGCCTCGATGGGCGCGTGCGGACTAGGCGGAGGCATGGGTCGCCTCCCCGTGGACGCGGCCGTGCGGCCTCCGTCCAAACCGTATAATTCGCTTATTCGTACACTGTTCATCCTATCGCCCCGCGGGGCACTTAACAAGAGGCGCGTTCCGTCTCCACGGAACGCGCCAAATTTGGACAACGTACACAAAGCGACGGGGCCGCATCCCAATGGAGGATGCGGCCCCGTGCCTGCGGTCGGTCGGGCGCCTGGATCAGGCGCCGTCCATCACAGGCTCTCGATGCTCGCCACGATGCGCTGCGCCGCCGCCGTCAGGGCCGCGCCCTCGGCCGCGGTCAGGTTGCCGGACTGCACCAGCGCCTGCACCTGGTTCATGAACGCGCCCAGCTGGTTCACGGCCGTGTGCGTCTGGCCGCGGAGCAGCGAGGCCGTGGCCGCGCGCACCTTGGCGTTGAGCGCGTTGCCGTTGCCGTTGCCCAGCGAGCCGTCGGCCACCAGCGCGTCCACCAGCCCGGAGAGGCCGCCCATGGCCTGCCCCGGCGAGCGCACCGTCACCGTGGCCGTGCGCACGCCCTCGGCGCCGTCGTCGTCCGTCACGCGCACGGTCACCGTAAAGGTGCCCGCCGCCGTGTAGCGGTGCGACAGGTCGAACGCGTCGCCGTTCAGGGCCAGCGGCTGCGCGCCGCTGCCGTCGCCGAAGTCCACCGTGGCCGTCCAGCGATCCGCGCCGGGGTCGGCGAAGGAGCCGCTGGCCGCGTACGTCTCGCCCTGCAGCAGCGAGCCGCCCGCGAACGCCGCCACCGTGGGTGCCACGTTCATCACCGTCACCGTGGTGTTCGCCGTGTCGGCGGCGCCGTAGGTGTCCGTGACCACGACCGTCACCTGGTAGTTGCCGTTGTCGGTGTAGACGTGGCTGGGCGCGGCGCCCGTGCCCGTCTCGCCGTCGCCGAAGCTCCAGGCGTAGGTCAGCGCATCGCCGTCGGGGTCCGACGAGCCGGCCGCGCTCAGCGTGACGGCCGAGCCCTCCATGCCCACGTACGGCCCATCCGTGGCCGCCACCGGGGCGCGGTCGTTGGCCTCGACGATGCGCTCCACCACGTTCGGCAGCGCGTCCAGCAGGTCGTAGCCCGTGCGCGCCTCGATGTCATCCACCGTTGTGGCGTATCCCTGCCACGGGTTGTTGCGGGTGCCGCGCGCCGACGCCGTGTCGTTGGGCATGCGGACGGCCAGCACCTGCACGTCGCCGTGGCCGTTCACGTCATCCAGCCCCTCGCCGCCGTCCATCACCACGGCCACCTTCCACGTCCACTCGGGCACCTGCACGCGGCCCTCGTTCTTGATGGTGGCCGGGTTGGCCGAGTACTCGCCGCCCGCGACGACGTAGATCTCCTTGCCCTGCTGGCGGGCCAGGTCGTTCAGGTAGTTCTCGAACTGCGACCAGGAGCCCTGGTTGCTCTCGCCGGCCTGGGGCAGGATGTTGGTGAGCAGGAACGTGGACGCGTTCTCCTGGAACGTGGCCGTGCGGCTCTCGGACTGCACCATGTGGCCGCGGTCGTATCCGCCGTTGCGGTAGTTGAAGTCCACGATGCGCGCCTGGGCCGGCAGCGTCACGTCGGCCGTGAAGCAGTCGCAGCGGGGCGCCGCGCCAAAGTGCGTGGCGTTGATGTTCCACGACACCCAGTTGGGACCGCCGCGCGTCTCGCTGTAGGAGGAGACGAACTCGTCCTTGGCGATGAGCAGCCCCGGCGCCGCCGGGGTGCCGAACTCCACGTGGTTGCGGTACACGGCCGTGGTCGGCACGTCCGCGGGAAGGATGGTGATGCTGGCCGTCCCCGACACGCCGTTGGGCGCCGTCGCGGAGATGGTGGCCGTGCCCTCGCCCACGCCGTTGATGTAGCCGAGCGTGTCGACCGTGGCCACGGCCGGGTTGGAGCTCGTCCAGGTGTACGTCACGTTGGCGACCGTGGATCCGCCCGCGTCGCGCGCCGTGGGGAACGCCGGCTTGGTAAAGCCGACGGGGATCTGCCGGGGCGTGTTGATGCTCAGGGAGATGCTGGCCACGTTGCCGCCCGGGGGCGGCGGGGTGACGGTGCCGTTGCTCACGCCCGGCGTGCCGCGGTCGCCCGCGCCAAAGATGGCCGTGGCGTTGGCCCAGGCGGCGCCGTTCACGTTGGTGTTGTCGCTGGCCGGGTCGATGAGCGCGCGGGCCGCGGCGCTGGTGGTGCTCGTCCACGCCACCGAGTCCAGTGTGGCGCCCGCACCGTCGCGCAGGGCCAGCCAGTCGGTGGTGTTGCCCAGGTTCAGCGTGGTGGTGCCGGCGTACAGGTAGGCCAGCGTCACGCCGCCGTTGGTCGCGGTGCTGCTGTCGCGGCCCAGCACGGCGTAGCCGCCGGCGGCGATCACGACGCTCCGCGAGATCACGTGCGCCGCGTCGCCCTGCGAGGCGATGGTCCACCCCTGCAGGTTGACGGTGGTGGTGCCGCGGTTGTGCACCTCGAACCACTCGCCGTTGGCATCCAGCACGGCGCGGGGGTCCGCCAGGATCTCGTTGATCACCACGTCGCCGGTGGTGGCGGGCGGCGGCGGGGGCGGCGGGGTGGTGCCGCCGTTGTTGGCCGCGCCCGGCGTGCCCTTGTCGCCCAGGCCGTACACGCTGGTCTGCGTAGACCAGTTGGCGCCGGTGCCGCTCATGAGCGTGTTGTCGGCCGCGGCGTCGATCACGCCGCGCGAGGCACCGGTGGGGGGCGAGGTGGTGCCCCAGTGCACCGAGTCCAGCGTCATGCCTTCGGGCGAGCGCAGGGCAAGCCAGTCGCTGGCAGTGTTGTTCAGGTTGAACGTCTGGTGGGCGTACGAGTAGTTCGCCGTGACGCCGCCGTTCACCGCGGCGTCGCCGTTGCGCGCCAGCACGGCAAAGCCGCCCGCGGGCACGACCACGCTCCGGTTGACGACGTGGACCGCATCGTTGTTGGAGGCGATGCGGTAGTTCTGCAGGTCGATGGGCGCGGTGCCCGTGTTGTACACCTCGAACCACTCACCCAGTTCGTCGGCCACACCGGCCGGATTGGGCATGATCTCGTTGATCACCAGCGTGGGGCCGGCAGCCGCCTGGATGTCCAGTCGGGCGCCCGCCTTTGCGGCCGTGGGCTGTTCGCTCGTACATGCGGCGAGCGCCAAAGCCAGTACGGACGCGCCGGCGACGCGCAGCGTGAGATGACTCATGGAGGATGGTCCGTTAAAGAGAAGGCGCCCCCGGGGTGGAAGAGGGCGCAAAGACTGCGGTGACAGCCCTTTAACTTACCTTATCCGACACCGGAGCGCAATCCCGGCGTGTAACACATTGCTCCGCGTGAATGTAGCAGAACGCGCTCCGGATGGGTCCATCCGTTCAGGTCTCCACGGCCACGGTCCGCACCCCGGCCAGGTTGCCGCGCCCGTCGCCGCCGACGACGTAGCACTGCACTTCGATGCGGCCCACGCGGTAGACGGTCGTCCAGCGCAGCTCGTTGCGCAGCGTCTCGCGCAGCCGCTCGTAGCGGGGGCGGATGGCCTGCGCCTCCGCGTCGTACGGGTCGCTCGTCTCCGCGTGGCGCAGAAAGAACTCGTCCAGGTCCCGCTCTTCCAGCGGCGCGTCCGGCGCCGCGCCCACCAGCCGCGCGAACGCTTCGATTGCCGGCGGCTGGTCGCCCGCGCCGGGGAGAAAGAAGAACTCGAAGGGGCGGTCCGACTCGCTCCCGTACGTGAGCCCCTCCGCCTCGCGCTCCAGCCGCTCGCGCAGCACGGGATCGAGCTCGTTGGATGGATCTGTCATCGCGTGACGCCGTCTCCCTGGAATTGTTGTGGATGGATTCGCCGACGTTCTGTATATTGTATACAGATCGTCAATGGGCAGGCTGCTTCTCGGTCCTGCTCACCGGACGCCGCAGAAGATCCTCATCATCAATCCCATGGAAAGCAACCCTCGTACCGGCCGCGAATCCCGATCGGGCGCACAATCCAGCATCGCTCCGGGGCCGTCGTCCGGGAGCCGGGAGATCGCGATGGGGCCCGGCTCGCGGGTGGTGGATGCGGGCGGCTTCCGGGTGATCCGCAGCCGCCTGCCCGCGGGGTTCCGCATCCCGGAGCACACGCACGACCGGCACAACCTGGCGTACACGGTCACCGGCGGCGTGCGCGAGACGTTTGGGCGCGAGCAGGTGCGGTGCCGGCCGGGGAACGTGCTGCTCAAGCCGGCCGGCGCGCCGCACGCGGACTGGTTCGACGACCGGGAGACGATCACGCTGCAGCTGGAGTGGCAGCCGGAAGCCACGCCGCTTGCCGGAACCGCGCTGGACCGGGTGCTCCTCTTCGGTGCGGGGGAGATCAGCGCGCTCGCGGCCCGGCTGTACGCCGAGCTCCACGCGGAGGACGACGCGATGCCGATGATCGCGGAGGGGCTCGCGCTGGAGATCGTGGGCCGCATCCTCCGCAGCCGCGCGCACGCCCGGGATGACCGCGTGCCGCGCTGGCTGTCACGCGTCCGCGACCGGCTGCACGACGAGCCAGGCGCCGGCCTCGCGATCCGCGAGCTGGCCGTGGAAGCGGGCGTGCGCGCGGACCACCTGGCCCGGCGCTTCCGCGAGGTGTACGGGATGACGGTGGGGACGTATCTCCGGCAGATCCGCCTGGAGCGCGCGGCCGCCGAGCTCATCGACCCGGCGCAGCGGCTGTCCGACATCGCGCTGCGTGCCGGGTTCGCGGACCAGGCGCACTTTACGCGCGAGTTCAAGCGCGCGTTCGGCGTGCCGCCCGGCGCATACCGGCGGGCGACCGCGGTCTCGGCCGGCCGCGCGGCGCCGGTGTGATACGAACGGCGCGCACCCGCGAAGGTGCGCGCCGTCACGATCTTCTGCGGTGGCTGTAACACGGCACGATCTCCACTCCGGCTGGATGCAGTCCGCGCAGGCGGACTTCGCGAACTTCCAGCGGTGAATTCATTCGCTCCGGACGGGACGCCGCTACTCCGGACAAAACGCCGCTACTCCGGATGGTCGCCGCTGCTCCCGGTACGGACTCGCCCGTCTAGCCCCGGCCGCCCGGGTTCGATGCAGCGCCTCCCGCAACGCGCGGCGCGAACTGGCGGATGACGTCGATGGCCGCATCCACCTCCGCCGTCGTGTTGTAGTAGTGCGGCGAGAGACGGACCGCGGACTCCACCCCCCGCGGCCCGAAGTCGTGGATCGCGAACTCCCGCAGCGTGGCGACGGCGTTGATCCGCTCGGCGGCGAGCGCGGCCATGATCTCGCGGCCTGTCCATCCTTCCACGGCCGCGGTCACGATGGCGCACGGGTTTGCGCCGCGATCCAGCACCTGCACGCCGTGCACCGCCTCCAGCCCCGTCCTCAGCCGCGCACCGAGGGCGATGGCGCGCGCGCCGGAGCGCGCGATATCCTGGCGCAGGGCGTACTCCACCGCGGCGCCCATCCCCAGCACCAGCGCGTACGGAAACTCCCAGTCCTCGTACCGCTTTGCCGTCGCGTCCACCTGGAACGCGGCGGGGCCGGTCCAGCGCGCGCCGCGCATGTCCACGAAGAGCGGATAATCGCCGCGGGCCATCGCCCGGTCGGACGCGTACAGGAATCCGATGCCGCGCGGCCCCCGCAGGAACTTGCGCGCCGTGCCCACCAGGTAGTCGCACCGGAGGGCCGCGACGTCGACGGGGATCTGCCCCGCCGCCTGGACCGCATCCACGATGAAGGGCACGCCGAACTCCTCGCACACCTCGCCCACGTCCGCCACGTCCTGCACGAGCCCCGAGTGCGTGGGGATCCAGGAGACCGCCACCAGCCGCACCGGCAGCGTCCGGAGTGCCTCGCGCACGGATGCCGGATCGATGCCACCCTCCGGCAGCTCCGCCGCGTGGACGATGCGCACGCCCAGCCGCTGTGCCAGCGCCAGGTACTGGATCTGGTTGGACGTGTAGTCGGACCGGCTGGTGACGATCACGTCACCGCGCTCCAGGTCGAACGAGGTGAGCGCCTGGATGAAGCCCGCCGTCCCGTTTCCCACCACCGCCACGTTGCGCGGCTGCGCGCCGATGAGCGCGGCGATGCTGCCGTACACCGCCTGGACGCGGTCCGCGGCCGCGTCCGCCGCCTCGTATCCGCCGATCTCCGCCTCCAACTGCAGGTGCTCCACGGTGGCGTCCAGCACCACCCGCGGCGGGAGCGCCGAGCCCGCGTTGTTCAGGTGGTTGCGGTGGGCGCATCCCGGCGTGTCGTGCCGCCACTGCTCGACGCGGTCTTCCATCCCCACGCCGTCCCCCGTCCCGGCTGTCGACGGGCCGCTCACGGGGCGGTCGGGTGGTACGCCACGGCCTCGATCTCCACGCGCGCGTCCAGCGGCAGCCCGGCGACGGCGACGGTGGACCGCGCGGGCGGCACGGGCCCAAGGTGCGCCGCGTAGGCCGCGTTCATCTCGGCGAAATCCGCCATGTCGCGCAGGAACACCGTGGTCTTGACCACCGTGTCCCAACTGGCGCCCATGCTCTGGAGCACGGCACTGAGGTTCTTGAGCACCTGCACCGTCTGCTCGCCGACCGATCCCACGAGCAGCTTGCCCGTGGACGTATCCACCGGCGTCTGGCCGGAGAGGTAGATGAACGGCCCCGCGCGCACGGCGGGCGAGTACGGCCCGAGCGGCCTGGGGATGCCGGAAACGGGGCCGCCGGCCGGGTCGGGCGGGGAGTCGCCGGGAATCTGCATGGGATCCACTCCGTGGTTGCGTGTCGTGTCCGCAATTCGCGCGGACCGTGGCTTCGTTGATGGAAGAGAACCTGGCCGAAGGACGGTGGCGGGTCTTGAACGGTTTCGTGGTGTTTTGAACGGGAGCAGGATTTCGTGCTTCACACCCGTGCCGATCTGCTTTGATACGGAGTTTCATTCGATACCCGGCCGGCCGGTCCGTCCGACGCACGACCGTCCGGCTACGGCCGGCTTCAACGGATCGCGATCAGGTGGATCTGTACCTGGACGGCTTTCGCGCCGTGAGGCCAGTATCCTCTCCTGCAAAAAACGCGGATAGCCGTCCCCGCGCGGCAGCCGCCGCTGTGCCAAGGATCTCTGGCCTCCTGCACGACTCGGCCGATGCGCGTCCGGCCGCCGCGTCGCACCGCTCCCGCACGGACGGCCTTTCACGAGCCCGCCGTACCGGATGATTGCCATCGCGACGTCCGGACGCGGACCGGCGGAGAAGGCGGGGAGCGAAAGGATGCATCAGGCCCCTGGTAGATCGGCTGCTGCCGGCGAGGGGACGGCCATCCGCGTTTTTTCGGGGAGGCAGGATCTTCGCGGCGGAGGCGGATGCCTGGCCTGGCACATCATCCACATGATCGCGATCCGTGAGAGCCTGCCTGCGCCGGAGCCCCGGATGCGCGGGCAGTGTCTGCGGGGGCGCTGACTCGGAAACGGAAGCATGATGGGATCGACGAGGAACAATCCAGCGGCTGGTCGGGCGCTGGCCAGCGCCGTCGTGCGCCACTGTCCTCTGCAGTGGACGATCGAACCCTGCGGCCGCAAGGCGACATCGAGGGTAAGTGTTTGATGCACAACCGAATGCGCATCCTGCACCGCCGCGGCGCTCCCGTTGCCCTGGATGGATGCCACGAGACGAACCGCTCTCCGATCATCCCACGCCACACCCGGGACCACACCATGCTCAGCATCCGCAAAGTCCTGTACGCCGCGGGCCTGGCGCTCGCCCTGGCCGCCGCTTCGCATACCTCCGCCGACGCCCAGGCCAGCGCCGCCCGCTGGCGCGGCACCGGCAACGAGCAGCTCATCGAGCAGGCCGCGCGCCGCTACGGCTACCGCCCCAACCGCCTGACGGACGCGCAGGTGCACGCCATCAACCGCGCCTGGGTAGAACTGCTGGGGTCCACCACGCGCCGCGTGGCCCTGAACCGCGCGCAGGCCACGGCCATCGTCTACCTGGCGCTCGTGGAGCCCACCGAGGACGCCTACGCGGGCCGCGACCGCGACCGCGACGACTACGATCGTCCCGGCGGCGGCTACACCGGCCGTCCGGGTGCCTGGGGCGCCGAGTGCGACGCGATGGAAGCCGATGCCTACCGGTTGGGCACCCTGGTGAGCGCGCCGCGCAACAACAGGGGCCTGTTCGTGGACGAGCCGGAGCGCGGACGGGCCCGTGCCCTGGCCCGGCAGATCCAGGAGCGCGCCGTGCAGTGCCGCGCGACCGTCGCCGCCGACCGCGCCGGCGAGGTGCTCGCCGCGCTCTCCGACGGGCTGCCCCGCCGCGGCGCCGTGGAGAACCGCGTCAACGCCCTCAAGCTGGCCATCCGCGAAGCCGCCCCGTCGCGCCGCGGCCGCTGAGCCGGGCGCCGGATACGACGAAGGGCCGGAACGGACGAAGGGCCGGGATGCGACGAAGGGCCGGGCGTGCCATCGCGGCGCGCCCGGCCCTTCGCCCATCCGCCCGTCACGGATCGTCCACGTCGTCGTCGGAGAACTCGTCCGTGGTGGTGGCACCGGAGGGAAGGGGGCGGATGCCGGTCCCCTTGTACTCCTGCCCGCCGTGGGCGCGGGGGCCCAGGATGCGCTTGCCGTAGCCGTTCTCCGGGTCCGCGCCGCGGCGAAGGGCGCGGTCCACGGCGATCTCCCCGCGGTTGTAGGCGATCACGCCCAGCCGCACCGCGTCGGCCCCGTGCTTCTCGTAGCGCTCGATCATCTCGCGCAGGTAGCCGAAGCCCAGCCGCATGTTGGTGCGCGGGTCCATCAGCTCCCTTTTGGTGTCGATCTCAGGATTGATGTCGCGCGCCGTGCCGGGCATCATCTGCACGAGCCCCGCGGCGCCGCCCGCGCCCACCGCGTCCGGGTCGAACACGCTCTCCACGCGCACCAGCCGGAACGCCAGCTCCGGGTCCAGCCCCACCTCCATGGCCGCGTCGTGGACCATCTGCGCCATGGTGCGGGTGATGTGGTAGCGGTCCGCCATGGCCTGCATCACCAGCTGGGCGGAGTCCGGCCGTTCCATCGCGCGCTCCAGGTAGCGGGGCGGCTGGATGGCCAGCGGCGTGCGCGGCACCGGCACGCGCAGCTCGCGCAGGGAATCCGGCACGCCCGCGCGGGGCCCGAACGTGGTGCTCACGCTGGTGCTGGTGCGCGCCAGCGCGATGCCCGCCAGCAGGATGATGGGCAGCGCCAGGGCCATCCACCGCGGGATGCCGGCGAGCCCATACCGTCCGCCGGCCCGGGCGACTTCGGTCACGGCCATTTTCCTCCGTCCGCCGAAAACGTCCACTCCACACGAACGGGCCGGTCCGTGGCAAATCCGGGACCGGCGCGCGAACTCGTTAAACGGTGGATTCGTCGAAGCGGGCCAGCCCGGGGAATGCAGCCTGGATCCACGTGAAATGGCGGTCGCGCGTCCAGAGCGGGAGGTTGCGATGGATCGCCGTCGCCGCGATGGCCGCGTCCTGGAACTTCACCTTCGTGCCCCGTCGCATCATGGCTCCCAGGATACGCCCCGTCAGCTCCCATACCGCCTCGTCGATCGGAACCCGTCCGAACAGTCGCAGGGTCGCCTCGAGATCCGCCTGCTGGCTCGACGAACGAACACCCGCCTGGAGCTCGGCAACCATGATTCCGCAGACCGCCGGCTTCGCGGACCGGACGGCACGGAGCACCGGGATCGTAGGCTTCCGCGCCATCTCGATCAGAATGGAGCTGTCCGCCAGGATCATTCGGCGTTTCGGATCGCGAGGATCGTCTCTACGTCGAGGCCGCCCTGTTCGGCAAGGCGCAGGACGGCCGCGATACCTGGATCTTCCTTCGCCATGGCACGCATCTCTTCCATCTCCGCCGGTGTGGCGGCCGGCCGATGCAGGCCAACGCCCAGGAACGTCTCGAGCGTCTCCACGGACGGATCATCGCCGGCGCCGCGGATCTCCCCGATCAGGTGGGCCGCAATCGCATCCTGCTCTTCCGCAGGCAGCGCAGAGGCCAGCTCGAAGGCATGCTGCAGCAGCTCCGTCATGCGTCTCCCCTCACTTTCGCGGAAGAACGTCGTCCGAATCCACCAAACCGATCGCCCCAAACGATCACCCGATCCGAACGACGCGTCAAGTGCACCGTCAGATCACGTACTTCAGGCCGCTGCCGGTGTTGAAGAGCACCACCTCGTCGTCCGGGCGGATGGCGCCGGAGGTGACCAGGTGCGCGGCGGCGGCGGCGGTGGCGGCGCCTTCCGGCGCGCAGAAGATGCCCGTGTCACCGCCCACGAGCCCCGTCCAGCGGCGCATCTCGTCGTCGTCCACGGCCAGGGCGGCGCCGCCGGAGGTGCGGATGGCGTCCAGCATCAGGAAGTCGCCCACGGCCCTGGGCACGCGCAGGCCGCTGGCGTAGGTGTGCGCGCCGGCCCAGGGCTCCGCGTACTCCGTCCCCTGCTCCCACGCGCGGACGATGGGCGCGCACCCGCTGGCCTGCACGGAGATCATCCGCGGCCGCGCGGACCCGATCCACCCCATCCGCTCCATCTCGTCGAACGCCTTCCACATCCCCACCAGCCCCGTTCCGCCGCCGGTGGGATACACGATCACGTCCGGCAGCCGCCACCCCAGCTGCTCGGCGACCTCGTATCCCATCGTCTTCTTGCCCTCCACGCGATACGGCTCCTTGAGCGTGGACAGGTCGAACCAGCCGTGCGCCTTGCACCCCTCGGCCACGCGCGCCGCGCAGTCGGTGATCAGCCCGTCGAACAATTCAACGTCCGCCCCCAGCGCGCGCATCTCCTCCAGGATGGGGTGCGGCGTGTCGCGCGGGACCACGACGTGCGCGGCCATCCCCGCGGCGGCGGCGTAGGCGGCCGTGGCGCTCCCCGCGTTGCCGGCGGAGGGGAGCGCCACCTCGGTGATCCCCAGCTCCCTGGCGCGGCTGATGGCCATGCACAGCCCGCGCGCCTTGAACGACGCGGTGGGGTTCTGCCCTTCGTCCTTGACCCGGCACCGCGCCACGCCGATGCGCGACGCCAGCCGCGGCGCGTCGATCATGGGCGTCCATCCCTCGCCCAGGCGGACGGCGTTGGCGGGATCGCGCACGGGGAGCAGCTCGGCGTAGCGCCACAGGTCCCCCGAGCGCCCGCGCAGGTCGTCCCGCGACAGCCGCGCGCCGATGGCGTCCAGGTCGTAGCGGGGGTAGAGCGGCTTTTCGCAGCAGGGCGACAGGCGGTGCAGCGTCTCGCTCTCGTACGTCGCGCCGCAGCGGGTGCACTCCAGGTGCGTGGCCCCGCCGGCGGGGAGGGTATCCGTAGTGGACATCGGGGAATCAGGTCGGTTCGGTTGAGTGGGGTAGCATGCGGGCGAGTCCGCCCCACACGATGTCATGGAACTTCGCGTCCATCTCCCGGGCGGCGGGCTGGGCGCCGCGGTTGAGCCACCAGCGCATCATCTCCACGAGCGCGCCGGCGAACACGCGCGCCGTGGCGGCCAGCGGCAGCGACGGGGCGGCGGCGGCGGGGCACAGCGCCGCCATCCGCCGCTCGATCATCCCCGCCAGGTGCCCCGTGAGCAGGTCGAACACGGGCTCGCGCATGGCAGACTGCTCCAGCGCGCGGGTGAACGGGTGGTAGTCGGCCACGTGGCTGAACAACTCTTCCACGGGCGCCACGCGGCGCGAACCTCCGGCGGTCGTCAGGAACTGCCGCTCCAGGAGCTCGAAGACGCGCTCGGCATCGCTCAGCAGCAGGTCGTGCTTGTTGCGGAAGTGCGCGTAGAACGTGGCGCGTCCCACCTGCGCCCGGTCCAGCACCTGCTGCACGCTGATGTCGTCGAAGCGGCGCGCCAGCATCAGCTCCACCAGCGCGCTCCCCAGCGCCTTGCGGGTGCGAACCACGCGGCGGTCGGGCGCCTTTTTCGGAACACTCCGCGGGGGCGTGTTCATCATCGCGTTTTCCCGGCTGACAGGGGCAAAACCGTGGGATACACTGCGTGCAGGGGACAATGCCTCCTGTACACGGGACGGGTCAAATGCGGCGCGAGACACTGGGCGGCGGGTCGATGATGGCCGGGGCGGTGATG
>DASQZE010000313.1:0-4168 GCA_035638875.1 Longimicrobium sp. | reverse complement strand
ACATACCAACAGGGCACGAGAACAAGGCTGGCCGCTCTCCCGCAAAGAAGCATCGACCAGCCTCGATCGCGAACCGACCCGAAGGCCGCCCGCTCACCAAAGTTGCCCTGCCGCGCGCCAAGGGTCAAGAGACACGGAGATGAATCATGCCGCGAATGAGCTCCGCCGAACCGCTGGAATCGCCTGCTCCCGGCGAGTGGGTGATCGCAAGACGGCATCGGGACTGGCTGGTGTTCGACCCTGCGGGCGAGCTGGTGTGCATCACGGTCTACAAGCGCGGCGCGATGGGGGTGGTGCGCCGGCTGCAAGGGTGATGAGAACGGCGCCGCGGGTGTAGGCCCGCGGCGCCGTGTCCATCATGCTCCCAACGTCTCCCAGCACATCACCATCTCAGTGGAACAACATTCAAAACGCGCTCGAGTCGTCCGGCAGCTCGGCTTCCATAGGTGATCCGCCGCAGGGTTTCAGCGTGGCGCAGGCGCTCCGCCGCCATACGCGAATGCCAGTAGCGGCGACCCTCGTCATCGTCGAGCGCGACCAAGGACAGCGCGTTCCTGTCCAATCGCATGGGCGCTGATTCTGATTCAATCATGATTGGAACCTGCCCATGCTGTGCTGAGGATCATCGCCCGGCCAGCTCGCTGGCGTTGGCATCCACGAGGAACTGGCCCAACTGCCGCGGGCCGTCGTCGCCGGTCAGCAGCGCGAACTCGGCGATGACGGCGGGATAGGCGGACCACGTCTCCACCACGTGGTCCGCCATGCGCGGCCACACCCGCCCGCCCGCGCGCCCGTACCGCTCCAGCACCGCATCGAGCGCGGCACGGCCCAGCGTGGCGTACTGCACGGCGAAGTCCGCGGCCGGGTCCGCCACGCGGGCTTCCGTCCAGTCCAGCAGGCCGGTGACGCGGTGCTCTCCATCCACCAGGATGTGCGCCGGGTGCAGGTCACCGTGGATCAGCGCGGAGAAGTCCGGCCAGCAATCGTCGTCCGCCAGCCACGCCTGCCAGCGGCGCCACACGGAATCGGGAATCTGCAGCACGTCGCGGGCGCGCTCCATCCGTGCCGCGTGCTCCTGCCGCACGTCCGCCGGCCTGCGCACGGGCAGCCCCGCCGCGAGAGCCTCGGAGGGTTCGATGCCGTGCAGCGCCGCGAGCACGGCCGCCAGCGAATGGAGGAATGCGGCGGGCGGATCCGTCTCGTCGAAGCGCCAGGCGTATCCACCCGCCTCCGCGTCCACCAGGGCGGCTGGATGGCCCGCGAGCCGGCGGTACGCGATCAGCTCCGGCGAGAACACCTCCCACCGCGGTACGTCGGCCGGGATGCGCATCCGGACCATCTCCAGCGCGCGGTGCTCCACGCCCGCGCGCTCGGCCACGTCCGCCCGGCGAGGCACCCGCACGATCCAGGGCACGCCGTCGCCATCCACGGCGTGGGCCACGGTGTAGTCCGCGCCGGATTCGTCCCCTCGCGCCTGCTCGCGCGCGAGGTCCAGCCCGTGGGCGCGGGCGGTGGCGAGAAGGGTGTCGATGTGCTCGGCCATTTCCATCCGGGACGGCGGTGTCTGCGAGCCGATCCGATCCGATCCGGGACCGGCGGGCGCCCGGCGGGGATTGAGACCGGGCGGGGCATCGTATCCGGGCGTCCTGGCGGGGGCAAGGCGTCACGGCGGATGTGCATCCCCGCCGCCGCGGAATCCGCATCCCACGAGCGCAGGCCGAAGACGGCGTCTCCGGCCCGCCTCCCTGCGCTGCGTGGACGATCGGACCACGCCAGACCGATCCATGCGGATGCGGGCGCCGTTTGCAGCCCGGAACCGCGGGGCGCGCCGGTGGCGGCTTCCGGCCCGGCAGACCCGTCTACTTTCCTGCCAGGTATTCGTCCCAGTAGAGCGGCGGGCCCACCAGCTTCATGCCGTGCGACTGGAACAGCTGGCGAAGCTCGTCCAGCGAGAGCGCCTCATGCACCAGCGGGTCCGTGAAGGTGCCGAGCTCCCGGAAGAACTCCTCGATGTTCCCGGCCGGCTGGTACACGTTCAGGATCCTGCACGGCCCGCCGCCCGCACACACCCAGACGTGCGGGACGGTGCGCGGGACGAAGGCGCTTTCCCCCGCGCCCAGGCGAAGCTGCTGCTCGCCGATGTGAAGCTCGATCCCGCCGTCCATCACGTAGATCCACTCGTCCTGCTCGTGGTGCAGGTGGCGCGGGCCGCCGCCGCTGCCGGTGAACTCGAAGATGCACAGGGCGCCGCCGGTGTCCCGCGCCGACACCTTGCAGTCGTTGGGCTCACCGCCCAGCAGCACGTTCTCGCCAAACCGGTCTTCGCCGGCGGCCACGTTGAAGCCGGCGAACATCTCTTCGCTTTGCATGGTCGTTCTCCCGTTCAGGTGCTCGAGGGTCCGGTCGATCGTGTCGATCAGCCGGTGCGTCCGCGCCACGTTCTTCTGCAGTACCTTGCGGTGCGACTCCAGGGCGCCCGCCGTCTGAAACCCGGCGCGGCCCATGATCTCCTTGATCTGCTTGAGCCCGAGCCCCAGCTCCCGGTAGAACAGGATCTGCTGCAGCATCAGCAGCTGCGGCTCCTCGTAGTAGCGGTAGCCGTTCACCCCGTAGGAGGCCGGCTTAAGCAGCCCCGTTTCGTCGTAGAAGTGAAGCGTGCGCACGCTTATCCCCGACATCCCCGATACGTCCTTGACGGTGTACGCCATCCAACGACCTCCCTGGTAACCCCGGTGATCACGATGTCGAGGTACACTCTAAGGGATCACGTTACGTGAGGGTCAAGGGCTTCGCCAAGCTCGGCACCCGGCTCAGCTGGCGGAACGATCGGATCCGTTGACTTTGCGGCCTGTCCACGCCTATGCATGCGAGTGTGGGCATCATGCGCAGCCCGGAACGGCCGGGCGCGCGGCCCGCGACTCACAGGGGAGGCTCCCATGCGGAAGCTCAGGCTGGATATGCAGGAGCTGGAGGTGCAGACGTTCGAGCTCACCGGCGACGGTGCGGGTGCCGGCACGGTGGGGGGTGCGGAGCGGACGCTGAACTGCAACACCGACGAGTTCGCGACCTGCGAGCAGTACTCCAACGGGCCGGGCACATGCCCGGCGGACAGCTGCGACAACTGCTACACGCACGAATGCGTCTCCACCGACGCCACCTGGCGGTACGTGAACGGAGCCTGCGTCTGATTCGACGCGCGCCCGTGCTGATCGTTCGATGGACGACCGCCACAGGTAGACTGGGCGCCGTGGAACCAGCATCAAGAGAGCAGGCCGAAGACGTCGTCTCCGGCCTGCTCTCCATCCATCGGGCGGTGCTCAGAACTCGTGGACCGGCGTGTCCGCGGAGCCCTTGATGATCGCGATCACGTCCCGGCAGTCCTGCTTGTTCAGGTAGCCCTCGGGGGAGATGGCGATCCGCCGATGGTTGGGGCCCAGGAGGTACCAGCGCCAGTATCCCTCGTTGTCCTGGTAGATGTAGTAGCCCATCGTGTGCTCCCGCCGGCCGGATCGGGAGGCGGGCTCGCGCAGCTTGCTCGTGCTCATCGTGAGCTCCCGGGGTTGAGCAGGACCGGCGGGCCGAGGACAGCGTCCCCGGCCCGCCGTCCCACACGGGTGGCGGATCAGCAGTTCTTGACCGGGGCGTCCTTGGAGCCCTTCACGAGCGCGATGCCGGCCAGGCAGTCCGGCTTGTTCTTGTAGCCCTCGCCGGAGTCCGCGATGATCTCGCCGTTCTCCGCCTTCAGGCGCCAGCGCCACTCGCCGTTGTTGTCCTCGTAGGTGCAGTACTCCATCGTCCACTCTCCATCCGGAGTTTCTCGGGAGGAAGCAGGCCTGTACCCGCTTCCATGCTCGCCCTGGATTAGTGGGACGCGGTACGCGCGATTTCCCACGGTGGCGCGAAAGTGCGGTTTTGCACGCGAGAACGGCGCCGCGGATCCTGGATCCGCGGCGCCGCGTCGATGTGTCTGGGCCCAGCCGCCGGGGCCGTGGGCTTTCGTGGGTGCGGTGTCCGCGGAGGCGGACAGTGTGAAGTTGTAGCCGCGATTTCAATCGCTCGTTCGCCCACCGTGCGCCTTGTGCTACCTCACCCATCCTCCTGCGGGATGCGTGAAACCGCGGCCCGCCGTCCGTTCCCGTTCACCGCGTCTGGAAGCGGATGGGGAGTG
>DASQZE010000312.1:0-3636 GCA_035638875.1 Longimicrobium sp. | reverse complement strand
GTGTGCGAAAGTGCGAAAGTGCGAAAGTGCGAAAGTGCGGAAGTGCGGAAGTGCGAAAGTGAGAGATGAGCCATGGGGGGATTGGGATCGGGCGCGCGGCCGGGTGTGGCCCTCACCCGGCCTCGCTTAGGCTCGTCCACCCTCTCCCACAAACTGCGTGGGAGAGGGTATACACCCCCAGGTTGTTCCGGATGGCGAGCTTCTCGGAAGGTGAAGTTCTCCCCCCTCCGCGGAGCGGGGGCGGGGGCTCCCGGCCCGTGCCGGAAGTCCAGCTTCCCGACGTGTTTCTCACCCCATCCCATCCGCCACAAACGCCGAGGCCCCCGGAGAGCCAGCTGCTCCCCGGGGGCCTCGATGCTTCTACCTCGCCGCCCGTTACTGCTGGCCGGGGAGCTGGATCATGGGGATGGCGCTGCCGCTGACCTGGGGCATCTTGCCGTCCCACCGCTTGGTCATCTCATACTGCACCAGCGTCTGCGTAATGCTCTGCGACAGCAGCTGGTTGGCCTCGGCCTGGGCGCGCGCCTCGGCCAGGATGGCCATGGCCCGGCCGGCCGCCTTGATGCTGTCGCCCTGCGCCTGGTACATGTTCTTTTGCAGCTCGTTTTGCGCCATGAGCGCCTGCTGCTGCATCACGTTCTTGGCGCCGATTGCGTCCATCACCCCCTGCGGCGCGCGGATCTCGTTCACCGTGAACTGCTTGACGATGAACCCGTAAGGCGCCAGCCGGCTGCTGAGCAGCGTCTGCGCGCGGTTCACCACCTCGGCCTTCTTGGGGCCCAGGATGGCCGCGATCTCCTGCCCGCCCACCACCTCCTGCAGCGCCTGCCGCATGGTCTGCCGCACGAAGCCGTGCTGGATGGACTGGATGTCCGTGCGGAACGTGCTGTAGAGCGTGGGCACGCGCGCCGCCTCCAGCTCGAACGAGAGCGACACGTCCAGCGACACGGGCTGCCCTTCCACGCTGTTCACGTTGATCTCGTCGTTGGTCGCCGAGCCGTCCGTGGCGCCGCGCGTGAGCACCAGCGTCTGCATGTACGTGGGATACTCCTCGATACCCGTCGTGAGCGGGTTGCGGAAGTGCAGCCCGGGGCCCTTGGGCTTGGGATCCACGCCGCCGCCCAGCTTGTGGATGACGATGCCCACGTTGCCCGGCGCCACGTACACGGCCATGCTGCGCACCAGGATCACCAGCGCTACGGCCGCGACGATCCACGCCCACTTGCTCCCGATGCCGCGCACCATGCGGCCCGGACCGTCCGACGAGGGCCTGCCGCGCTTGCCGAGGGGGATCTTCAGGGTGTCCATGTTGTGTGTGTGCTCCTGCGTTGGGTGCCGGGATCCGGGGGGAGGCGCCACGGTGGTGTTCCACCGGTGCCCTCACACGGACGCTTCCCGGCCGGGCGTCCGTGCCTTGGAGACTACGAGGAGCTTCAAGCTAAGGTTTCGGGGCGCAAAAGGTAAGCTGCGGCCGGCGAACGGATTGGGGATGGGTGCGGCGTCGCGTTTCCGGACGTGGGAAGACGGTTTCCGCGGACACCGCGGCGGGCGTCGTCACGGTCGCATGCCCTCGGCTAAACACGTCCATTCCGCCGGCAACGGCCGGCGCTCCGCGGGCGTGCTCTCCCCCGCGGCCGCACCGCGGAAACTGCGCGCGGAAGAGAGAAAACCCGGCGAGCCGCGGAACCCGCCCCTGGGCACGGCCTGGGTTGTATACCCTCTCCCACGCAGTTTGTGGGAGAGGGTGGACGAGCCTGAGCGAGGCCGGGTGAGGGCCACAGCCGGCCGCGCGATGGCTCCAACCGCACCCACACCGCGCAACTACCCCTGCGACCCGCCGCGGCCGCGGGTGCCGTCGCGCACGCTGCGCTTGACGATGCGCGCGGGGACGATGGCCTCCTTGCCGAACTTGCCCCGCAGCCGGTCCGACGCCTGCGCGATCTTGCGGTCCCGCTCCGTCTCCGCGCCGTCCGGCGCATCCCGAAAGAGCACGAGCTCCTCGTCCTCCTCGTCCTCGCCCACCAGCTTGGACATGCCCACGCCCAGCAGCCGCACGCCCCCGCTGCGCTTCTTCAGCAGCCCGCGAAGCAGCTCGCGCGCGACGGTGTAGATGGCGCGGTCGCTCTCGATGGGGTCGGGGACGGTGCGGCTGGCGGACTTGTCGGTGAAGTCGCCGTAGCGAATGCGGACGGTGACGGTGCGCCCGCGCAGGTTGTCCGCCCGCAGCGACGCGCCCGTATCCACCGCCAGCATCATCAACCGCGTTTCCAGCTCCTCCGGGTCGGCGACGTCCCTGGAGAACGTGCGCTCGTGGCTGACGGACTTCTGCGGGCGATGGGTGGACACGCGGCCCGTGTCTTCCCCGCGCGACAGGCGGTACAGCCACTCGGCGCGCGAGTCGCCCAGCCACGAGACGAGCGTGGGCAGGTCGAGCGACGCGATGTCGCGCACCATGGTGGCCCCTCGCCGGCGCAGCGACTCGGCCAGGGCCGGCCCCACGCCGGGGATGTCGGCGAGCTCGAAGCGGGCCATGAACGCCGCCTCGCCGCCGGGGGGCACCATGTGCACGCCGTACGGCTTGTTGACGGACGCAGCCATCTTGGCGAGCGTTCGTCCCGTGGCGCCGCCGATGGAGATGCTGATGCCCGTGCGGTCCATCACCGCCTGCTGAATGCGCAGCGCCGTCGCCTCCAGCGACTCGTTGCGGTACAGCATCTCCGTGCCGGTCATGTCAAGGAAGAACTCGTCCACGCTGGCGGCCTCCACCAGCGGCGCGAACTCGTCCAGCACGGCGCGCACCTCGTGGTGCTTGCGGCTCACCATCTCGCTGGGGACGGGGACGAAGACGGCCCGGGGGCACAGGCGCACGGCCGTGGCCATCGGCATCCCCGCGTGCACCCCGAACGTGCGCGCCGCGTAGCTGGCCGACGTCACCACGCCGCGCGCGTCCGCCCGCCCCCCGACGATCACCAGGTCGGAACGCCCCGCGCCGTCGGGGTCCGCCAGCATGGCGCACCGCACGAAGTACGAGTCGCAGTCGGCCAGGAGAATCTGCGGGATGGCCACGGAACGTCAGTGCGAGAGTGCGAGAGTGCGGGAGTGCGAGAGTGGATCGGAGCCGCTCCAGCACACGTCTAAACAAGGATAATCCAGCGAGTTGCGGATGGATACGGATACTCTGTGCACTTGATGGAGGGCCGCCGCATGCGGTCGTGCCTGGGAGATCCGCGAGCCGTGGCGTGTAGAGAACGGCGAAAGGGCACGATCTCCATCCGGGGTGTAGAAGCACCCTTGCGGCACGTTGTGGTGCCGCCGCTTTCCCGTACCCCGCAGGCCGATGTACCCCGCAGGCAACCCTCCCGCGCAGACCGGCATCACACTCCCTGGACCCGTGAACGGACCATGGACGATTCGATCCTGATACAAAAGGCCCGGCAGGGCGACGGCGGTGCGGTGCGCGAGCTGTATCAGCGCCACGCCGGGCGTGTGTACGCCGTTGTCAAGCGCCTGGCCGGCCACGACGACGCCCTGGCCGAGGACTGGGCCCAGGAGGCGTGGGTGCGTGCCCTGCGGGCGCTGCCCACCTTTCGCGGCGACGCGCGCTTCACCACCTGGCTGCACCGCATCGCCGTGAAC
>DASQZE010000311.1:0-10043 GCA_035638875.1 Longimicrobium sp. | reverse complement strand
TGGTCGATCTCCTGGAAATCCAGCACGTAGCTGCCCATTTTGTAGCTCCCGTTCCGCAGATTCGAACCCCCTGGCCGAGGATTTTTTCGGCCGGCAACTCTACAGGGCCGCCCCCCGCTTCCGGCAAGCCGGGGGGTGTGTTATACTATGATCACGGCGGGGAGGGAGAGTGCTCTCCTTTCACTGGCGGTCAGCACCAATGTGAACAGACCGGGCGCAGGGGAGACCATCCCACGCGCCCTTTTTGCGTTCGCCAGCGGCGCCTTATGACATGGCACATTCACGCCGCGATTCCATCAGGAGGAGGGGGCATGGCCAACCAGGTGCTGTTCGTTCATGGCGGCGGCGAGGGTGCCTTCGATGCCGATTCCAAGCTCGCCACGAGCCTGCGGAGCGCGCTGGGCGCCGATTGGATCGTGCGCTACCCGCAGATGCCGAACGAGGCGGAACCGGACTACGCGTCCTGGAAGAACGTCATCGCCGGCGAGCTCGCCGCCATGGGGAGCGGCGCCCTTCTCATGGGCCATTCGATCGGTGCGTCGGTTGCGATCCGGGCCGTCGTCGACGGAGGCATCGCTCAATCGATCGCCGGCGTGTTTCTCCTGGCGGCGCCATTCTGGTACGATCATGAGTTCTGGTGCTGGAAGGAAGTGGAGCTGCCCCCCAACGCCGCCGAGCGGATTCCGCACGGCGTCCCGGTGTTTCTCTATCATGGCCGGCAGGATGAGGTCGTCCCCTTTGCTCACGTCGAGATGTACGCGCGGGCCCTGCCGCAGGCCACCATTCGCCGCCTGGACGGACGCAACCACCAGCTCGACGACGATCTCACGGAGGTCGCAGAGGACATCATGCGTCTGGGCTGAAAGTGAGAGGCCCGAGCAGAGATTCCTCACTCGTTCCTCGCTTGGAATGACAGGCCGGGGGCACGCGTCGATGTGCCCGACCCAGATTTGGGTTGTACTCATACCGGATTTCACGATTCGTTGTGCACACGGAGCTTTGCCGTCTCATGCAGATGATGCGGAGAACTGCAGAGACGACAACGGATTGGAATCACACAGAGGAACAGAGGTAACAGAGGAACTTCCATCGTCCTCTGTTGCCTCTGTTCCTCTGTGTGCGATCGTTGTTGCTGGTCTCATCGGTCGCGTACTCCGCGTGATGCGATCTCGGGAAGCCGGAGTGCACAAGCAACTGGAAGATCCGGTGTCAGCCGGGCGACGATGTGCGTCGTTTTGTTCTCATCGCGAGAACTTTCGTCTGCGGCAGGTGTAGCCTTATTCGTGCCGGGGGCGTATCGTGTCGTCGACCGGACCATCGGCTCCTCCGAACGAGACTCGCGATGCGCGGACCCTTCCATTCCATCTACTCCCACGGCTTCGTGCGGGCGGCGGTGTGCATTCCCGCCGTGCGCGTGGCCGATCCCGAGTTCAACGTGGAGCACACGCTCCGCCTGGCGCGGCAGGCATCCGAGGCCCACGCAACGGTGGCGCTGTTCCCGGAGCTGGGGCTGAGCGCCTACACCTGCGAGGACCTGTTTCAGCAGGACGCGCTGCTGGACGCGGTGGACGCCGCGCTGGGCCGGCTGGTGCGGGAGAGCGCGCACCTCACTCCCGTGCTTCTCGTCGGCGCGCCGCTGCGGTTCCAGGGGCACATCTTCAACTGCGCCGTCGTCGTTTACCGGGGCGAGATCCTGGGCGTTGCGCCCAAGTCGTATCTGCCCAACTACCGGGAGTTCTACGAGCGCCGCTGGTTCGCGCGCGCGGCGGAGTCGTGGTTCGGGCACGTGACGGTGGCGGGGCACGTGGTGCCGTTCGGCAACGACCTGGTGTTCGAGGCCACCAACGTGGAGGGCTTTGCGCTGCACGTGGAGGTGTGCGAGGACGTGTGGACGCCCATCCCGCCCAGCAGCTGGGCCGCCATGGCCGGCGCCACGGTGCTCGCGAACCTGTCCGCCAGCAACATCACCGTCGGCAAGGCGGAATACCGGCGCAACCTGTGCTCGTCGCAGTCCGGCCGGTGCGTGGCCGCGTACCTGTACTCCGCCGCGGGCCCGGGCGAAAGCACCACGGACCTGGCGTGGGATGGGCACGCGCTCATCTACGAGAACAGCGATCTGCTGGCGGAATCGGCGCGGTTCAGCCCCGAGGAGCACATGATCGTGGCGGACATCGACCTCGAGCGGCTCATGCAGGACCGCTCGCGGCTGACCTTCTTCCACGAGAACGTGTCGGATTACCACGACAGGGTCGCGTCCATCCGCCGCGTGCCGTTCGAGTGGGAGGTGCCGGAGGGCGAGATCCCCCTGCGCCGCGACCTGGGCCGCTTTCCGTACGTGCCGGACGATCCCGCCGAGCGCGACGAGCGCTGCTACGAGGCGTACAACATCCAGGTGCACGGGCTGATGAAGCGCCTGTCCGCCACGGGCATCCAGAAGATCGTCATCGGCGTTTCCGGTGGATTGGACAGCACCCACGCGCTCATCGTGGCGGCGCGGACGGTGGATGCGCTCGGTCTGCCGCGGACGAACATCCTGGCGTACACCATGCCCGGCTTCGCCACGAGCCAGGGGACGAAGTCGAACGCGTGGGCGCTGATGCGCGCGCTGGGGGTGACGGCGCAGGAGATCGACATCCGCCCCAGCTGCGAGCAGATGCTGCGCGACATCGGCCACCCGTACGCCGACGGCAAGCCGGTGTACGACGTGACGTTCGAGAACGTGCAGGCGGGGGAGCGCACGTCGCACCTGTTCCGCCTGGCGAACTTCCACGACGGGCTGGTGCTGGGGACGGGCGACCTGAGCGAGCTGGCGCTGGGGTGGGCCACGTACGGCGTGGGCGACCAGATGTCGCACTACAACGTGAACGGGTCCGTGCCCAAGACCCTCATCCAGCACCTGATCCGCTGGGTGATCCAGACGGAGCAGTTCGGCGACGAGGCGGGGGCCACGCTGCAGGCCATCCTGGACACGGAGATCTCGCCCGAGCTGGTCCCGGCCCATCCCGGCGACGACACGTCGGAGCCCGCGCAGAGCACGCAGGAAAAGATCGGCCCGTACGAGCTGCAGGACTTCAGCACCTACTACGTCACGCGCTTCGGGTTCCGGCCCAGCAAGGTGGCGTACCTGGCGTGGAACGCGTGGGGCGACCGCACGCGCGGCGCGTGGAGCGACCTGCTGCCGGAGGACAAGCGCAACCAGTACGACTTGAAGACCATCAAGCACTGGCTGGAGGTCTTCTGCTGGCGCTTCTTCAAGACGAGCCAGTTCAAGCGCTCCGCCATGCCCAACGGTCCCAAGGTGGGCTCCGGCGGCTCGCTGTCCCCCCGCGGCGACTGGCGTGCGCCCAGCGACTCCGAGGCGACCGTGTGGCTGGAGGAGCTGCGGCGGAACGTGCCGGATGCGTGATGGAAGTGCGAACGAGCGAGAAGTGCGAAAGTGCGAAAGTGCGAAAGTCCGAAAGTCCGAAAGTGCGAAAGTGCGAAAGTGCGAAAGTGCGAAAGTGGGGAGCGGTTTCGGTCCCGACCGGCACGGTAACGAGCGCGCGGATTGGGCCTGATCCGTAGTGGAGCGGCCGCTTGGCGACAGCGGCCGAACGGGTTTAGTGGACGCCCTTGACAGGGGGTTTGGATTGCGCCATCGTCGATAAAGTAACGAGAGTGAACCCACAGCCAGGGATACCATGATGCGCTTGGACAGCAAGAATTTCCTCCGCGGCTTGGGTCGTGCCCTCGACGTTCGTGGCGCGATCACGACGCGCTCCAGCCGCAAGCCCCGGTGGATCCCGAACGACAGCAACGCCGTTGCGGCTGATTGGGCGGCCGTCTTCGACGACCTCGACGTGGCGTACCATCGTGTGCGCCGCATGAACCACGGTGACTGATGGCGAGAAAGAAGTTCCACGAACTCGCTCGCCATTCGGTTCCCTGGGAAGAGCAGCACCTGGAGGGGCGCGGCAGCGAGCCGCGCCCCTCCTCACGTGAAGCGGGCGTGACGCGCATCGAGCAGTTCGAGCTGCGCCGGGGACCCATCCCCGACGCGGACGAGCTCGTTCGATACCGGCAGGCACACCCCGATGCACCAGACATCATCCTCACGGAGTTCCGCAACCAGGGCGCCCACCGGCGGATGCTGGAAAAGGCCGAGCAGGACCGCGAGCACAAGAACATCGACGCGGCCGTCGCGAGCGAGCGCATCGGCGGGTCATCGCCGCCCGCCGTCACGGCTGCGGATCAGCATCAACCGCGTTGATCAGGGTCTGCCGCGCTGCACTCTATGAGAAACATCGCGGCGCGATTTGTTTTCCTGAGAGAGGCGCCGGCGAGTCCGTCCCGGGCCGAATCCCGTGGCGCCGACCGAAGGATCTACCCTCCCGTGCATGACGCCAGTCCCGACAGCAGGCACCTTCCGCCCGGCGGATTCGGTGGCGGCTGGATACAGGGCAGATGGGGGGATACCAGGGGCAGGTGGGATGGATTCGTAGCTCGGCGGGAGGGCAGAGCGAATGAATTCGCCGCAACAAACACACAAAGTCCGCCTGCGCGGACTCCCGTCACGGGCGGAGTGCCCGGGACGAGGGCCGGGCCGGTGAGCGGATGATCGCGGGATTCGGCCGCCAGGCTGTTGAAGCCCCACGCAGTTCGTGGGGCTTTCCGCCGTCGTTGCGTCGGCTTCAGCCGCTCCGGCCGGATGCCCGGCGGCGGACGCGCAAAGAGGACGTGGAGAAGACCCTCTTCCTCCGCGTCCTCCCTTTTTTGTCTCCGCGCCCTCCGCGTGATTCATCCCCGTCCTGCCGGCGCGCGATCCCTGCGCACCGGCAGGCGATCGGCCGTCAGCGGAAGTCCGCCTCACGCACCTCGCAGGCGCGGGACACCTCCTGCACGGTTGCGGGGGCATCCAGCGCGAACAATCCATCCAGCCCGCGCTCCAGCCGCGATGCCCGGATGGCGTCCTTGGCGGCGAAGAACACCGTGGTCGCCAGCACCAGCGGCGGCTCGCCCACCTCCTTGGCCGAGAACGGCTGCTCGAACGGGCTCGGCGGCACCGAGGCGGCCAGCGAGCGGGGAAACAGGTGCACGTTGAACTCCAGCGGAATGCTGGTGGTGGCCGGCAGCTTGTACTCCCACGTGTTCAGCGTGTTGAGCCGCCCGGCGTCGGGGCCGCTGGGCTCCACCTCCAGCTTTTCCGACGTCAGGTAGCCGATCCCCTGCACGAACGCGCCCTCCACCTGCCCCACGTCCAGCGCCGGGTTCAGGCTCCACCCGATGTCGTACGCCACGTCGGAGCGCAGGACCTTGGTCTCCCCCGTCAGGATGTCCACCTCCACCACCGAGCACGCCGCCGAGTAGGTGAAGCCCATGAACTGGTCCACCTCCTCGCCCGTGCCCCCGGCGCTCACGTAGCCGGGGATCTCCGGCTGCTCGTCGTCCGGCTTGAAGGTCAGGCCCGTGGCGGGCAGCTCGCCGCCCGGCAGCGCCTCGGAAATGGCGCACACCAGGCTCACGCGCTTCTGGTACGCGTGCGCCACGAGGTTCTGCCAGATGAGCTTGCCCGTGGCGCCGGCCCGGGCCGGGGGCAGCACCGTCCGCCATCCCTCCACCCCGTAGTTCCAGAAGTCCACCCCCTGCTGCTTGCACCACACGTCGCCGTTCTCCTTGAGCAGTTGGTAGCCGAACTCCGTCAGGCGCGAGCGCAGCTTCTCGCACACCCGCTTGGCGCCCTCGGCCGCGTAGGTGGTGCCGGTGGAGGCGCCGGTGCTGCTGGGGTTGGGGATGACGGCCGTGGTGGGATCGCGCACGTCGATCATGTCCAGGGGCAGGTTGAGCACGTACGCCGCCACCTGCTGCGCCTGCGTGAGCAGCCCCTGTCCGGATTCCGTGCCGCCCTGGTGGATGACGACGCTGCCGTCCGCCTGGTACACGGCCGCCACGGCGGCGCTCTGCTCCAGCATGGTCAGGTTGTACCCGGACGCGTACTTCACGGGGATCATCGACACCCCGCGCTTGCGCCACCGGTTGGCCGCGTTGAACGCCTGCACCTCGGCCAGCCGCGCCTCGTATCCGCTGGTCTCCTTGAGGTACTGCCACACCTCGCGCATGTAGCAGTACGGCAGCGACTGGCCGAAGGGCGTCACGTCGCCCCG
Source organism: Longimicrobium sp. (assembly GCA_035638875.1). Classification (GTDB taxonomy): domain Bacteria; phylum Gemmatimonadota; class Gemmatimonadetes; order Longimicrobiales; family Longimicrobiaceae; genus Longimicrobium. Next base: position 3,903 of record DASQZE010000311.1, on the reverse strand, counting down.
CTCGTACAGGTTGAGCTCCCGCACCTCCTCCGCGCGCATGCCGATGGTGAAGGCGGCGGCGTCGATGGCGCTCTCGAACATCACCTTGCTCTGCACGTCGCCGAACGAGCGCATGGCGGTGCTGGGCGCCGTGTTGGTGCGGCACACGTCGATCTGCGCCTGCCAGTTGTTGATGCGGTACGCGTTGTCTGCCCGCGTCATGATGCAGTCCGACACGATGAACGAGCAGTCGTAGAAGGCGCCGCCGTCGCCCCACATGCGGTTCACCAGGCCGCGGATGATGCCCCTGCGCGCCGGGTCCGCCTCGCCCGTGTCCAACGCGATCTGGTACTGGCCGTAGTACGGGTGGCGCTTGCCGAACATGGCGCTGTCCTGCTCGCGCGACAGCGCCACGCGCACGGGGAGCCGGAGCTGGCGCGCGGCCAGCGCGGCGGCCGCGGCCACGAACAGCGAGATCCCCGTCTTGCCGCCGAAGGCGCCGCCCACGGAGGGCACGCGCACGGTGACCTGGCTGTACTGCACCCCCAGCGCCATGGCGATGGCGGAGTGCATCTCCATGGGGCTCTGGGTGGAGATGACGGCGTGGTAGTGGTCGCCGTCCGCCGGCGCGACGATGGCCGCCTGCGTTTCCATGTAGAAGTGCTTCTGCCCGCCCGTGGTCTGCGTGGACTCCACGACCTGGCAGGGGATGCCGTCCACCGTCCCCGTGCGCAGCCGCGTGGCCTTGTCCAGCGGGTCTCTTTCCGCCACCCATCCCAGCTGGCTGCCGGGGCGCGTCAGCTTCCAGATGTGCCCCACGAACGAGGCGGACGTCGGCCAGTCCGGGTAGATGCTCCCCACCTCGACGGCCTGGTCAATGGACAGCACCGGCTCGCCCCACCACTTCGGCTTGCCCTTGGGGACCGTGACGGGCGCATAGTGGACGCACCGCGCCTCCACGTACTCGGCGATGTCCGCCGCATCCGCCGCGGTGCGCCCCACGGCCAGGGCGATGGACTGGCCCACGTAGTCCACCTGCGCCGGGGCGAAGATGGGCTGGTCCATCGCCATCCCCTGGCAGTTGATCCCCTCTTCCTTGAAGACGTCGGCGGTGATCAGCGCAACGAAGCCGGGGAACCGCTCCGCCAGGTGGATGCGCAGGTCGTCCACACCGCCCTTGCCGCCCGGGAGGCCCAGGGTGAAGGCGGCCAGGGCGCGGCGGCTCTGCACGAACACGCCCTCCACCGTGCGGGCGGAGACGGTGGTTTCCTGCGTGTAGTGGATCTTGCCCGACGCCTGGGCCATGGCGGTGAGCTTGATGTACGGCTGGCTCACGGGCGCCGTGTACGCGCGCGGCTCGTACGACTGCAAGGCCTCCGTCACGGGCCAGCGCCCCCAGGTGATCTCGCCCGCGGACTGCACGGTGACGGGCACCTGCGCGCCGCGCGCGTCCAGGGCGTTGACGATGGCCTTGTACAGCATGGAGACGGCGAGCTGCACCTGGTACGCGGGGGCCAAGCCGTCGTACGGGAGCTTGTCGCGGCGGGTGCGTCCCCGCTCCAGCTCCGCCTCCACCTCGCCGATCAGCACGTTGGCCAGCTCGGGGAACGCCTCAAGCGAGAGCGTCCGCCCCTCCATGGCCTTGGCCACGAGGCGGGGGTGCCAGGGATGCGGCGCGATGCCGCCGAACACCAGCGTCGCCTCGCGCACCGTCAGGTCGTCCGCCACGGCCAGGCGGGTGGTGGCGTTGACGAGGCTGTGCGAGTTCACCTCGCGCAGGGCCACCTTCTGCGACAGCACCACGTCGTCCGGGCCGCCGCGGGGGATGTAGTAGGCGAGGATCACCAGCCGGTGCGCCAGCCCGGGATCGGCCACCACGCGCGCCACCACGTCCGCCACGGGGGAGCGGGCGCCTGCCTGCGCCGCCGCGTCCACCCACTCGATCTCCGCGCCCGCGGCGTCCAGGGCCGTCAGCGCGTCGGAGGGAAAGGGCACGCCCGTGCCGGCGGCGATGTGCTTCAGGACGAGCATGGTGTTGCCCCCCAGCGAGGCCGCGTTGCGCACGATGCGCCCGGCCGTGCGCCGGGCCATGAACCCCACGGCACCGAAGCGCGTGGTCTCCGGGTCCTGGTTGGGCCGCAGGGGCTGCTCCTCCGCCTCCAGCACGGCGATGAGGTCCGTGTAGCTGGTGGCGGCGGGGATGCGCATCACGTCCCCGTCCATCTGCGGCGGCCCGGCCAGCTCGGGGACGAAGCTCAGGTCCACCAGCGTGCGCGCGGCCCGGTACTCGGCGGGGTAGATGCCGTACGAGGTGTTGGAGAAGGTCAGGAAGGTAGTTGCCGGGTCGTGCGCCCGCATCGTCTCCAGCAGCTCGTCCAGCGACGCGGGGGCCAGCCAGGGGCGGCCGCCGTCCGTGAGCGAGACGGGCTGCGGCGTGGCGCGCGCGGCGGGGGGAAAGGGGATGGCGACGACTTCGGACGGCAGCTGCACGCGGGAGTTGGGATCCAGCACGCACACCATCCGGTTGGCCTCGTCCTCCGCCGTCCAGTCGGAGGCGAACGTCTTCATCCCCGTGAGGATGGGGCGGTAGCCCGTGCAGCGGCACAGGTTGCCGTCCATCGCCTGCTCGATCTCGCGCTTGGTGGCGTCTGGGTTGTTGACGAGAAAGTCCGACATGTTCATCACGAACCCCACGGAGCAGTAGCCGCACTGCGAGCCGTTGTTGGCCGCCAGCCGGTGCGCCACGGGGTTCATCCCCCAGTCCGGCGCATCTTCTTCCGTGCTGGAGCCGGGGCGCGCCGCGGCCTTCCGCGCCTCGCCCGCGGAATCCTCGCGGGCCTCGCGCTTGTCCGTCGCGGCCTCCTGCGCGCGGATCACGGCGGGCACCTGCTCGGCGTCGGCGGGCATGCCGCCGCGGTGGTACATGGGCACGTGGTTCAGGAACCGGGGCGCCGCGGGCTTGGTGGATCCGGTGCCCTCCACCGTGGTCACCACCTGGCCGTTGAGGGACGCCAGGGGATGCAGGCAGGTGTTGATGGCGCGGTGCCGGGGCCGCTCCGCCGCCTCGTCCCAGTTGGAGAGGATGGCCGTGCAGCCGCCGCACCCGCCCTGCCCGCACGGCTTCTTGGGTCCCGCAAGCCCGACGTCCGGCGAGCGGAGGTAGTCGATCAGCATGGTTTCGGTGGACGGCTGCTCGATCGTCGTTTCCTGCCCGTTGAGCCAGAAGGTGATGGCGGTCATGTGAAGTCCTGGAAGATGATGGAGCCGGATGCCGTCAGCGGGCCTGGTGGAGCCGCCCGCGCCGACCGGACAGGGACTGCGTGGATCGGTGGATCGGTGGATCGGTGGATCGGTGGATCGGTGGCGTCCGCCTCGCCGCGGTTCAGCGGCGGGCCACCCGGCGGCGGAGGCCGCGGAGGGGCCGCGCGGAGCGGCCGGCGAGCACCGCGTGCGCCTCGGCCACGACGGCCAGGGCGATCTCGTCGGGGGTCTCCGCGCCCAGGTCCAGCCCCGCGGGGCCGAAGAGCCGGCCGCGGGCCGAGCCGCCGCGGGGCGCCTCCTCCGCCAGGTCGCCCAGCAGGTCGCGAAAGCGCCGCCGGCTGCCGATGACGCCCACGTAGGGGGCGGGGGACTGCAGCAGGGCGGCGGTGAGGGCGCGGTCGCGGGCGTAGCCGTGCGTGGCCACGACGGCCGCCGTGCGCGGGGTGAGGGCCACCCGCCGCGCCGCCTCTTCCGCGTGGACGAGCGACACCCACTCCGCCGCCCCGCCGAACTGCGCGCGGAGCTCGGCGGCGGACCGCGTGCCGACCACCACCACGTGCCAGCCGACGGCGGCGCCCTGCCGCACCAGCGCCTCCACGTCCGGCCCGCTGCCGAAGACGACGAGCCGGACGGGCGGCCGCGCGCACTCCACCAGCGCCTCGG
>DASQZE010000310.1:0-6017 GCA_035638875.1 Longimicrobium sp. | reverse complement strand
CTGCACCCCGCCGTGGCGTGGCTGCGGCGCCTGGGCGTGGAGCACTACGCCGTCTGCCCCCTGCGCACCGGCGACGAGCGGCTGGGGATGCTGGGGCTGGTGCGCGGTCCGGGCGGCCCACCGTTCACCGTGGAGGAGCTGGAGATCCTGGCCCTGCTGGGCGACCAGGCTGCGCTGGCCGTGCGCAACGCCCGCCTGTACGAGCGCGCACAGGCCGCCAGCGAGGCCAAGAGCGGCTTTCTGGCCACCATGAGCCACGAGCTGCGCACGCCGCTGAACGCCCTGGAGGGCTACAGCAGCCTGCTGGAGGAGGGGATCTACGGCCCCGTGACCGAGGCGCAGCAGGGTGCACTCGCCCGGATGCGGCGGGCGCGCGTGCACCTGATGGAGCTCATCGACCAGGTGCTGGACGTGGCGCGGGTGGAGGCCGGCACCAAGCGCGTGCAGCCGGAGCCCGTGCGCCTGCCCGCGCTCGTGCGCGACGTGGCCGATGCGCTGCGCGGGGCGGCGGATGCGCGCGGCCTGACGCTCGCGGTGCAGGCCCCGGACGATGACGCGCCCGTGGTGCGCACGGATCCCGGCATGGTGCGGCAGATCCTCGTCAACCTCGTGGGCAACGCGATCAAGTTCACGGCGCGCGGCGGCAGCATCACCGTGCGCCTGTCCGCGTCGGACGACGCCGTGTCGCTGGAGGTGGCGGATACCGGCGAGGGCATTCCGCCGGAGCTGCACGAGCGCGTCTTCGAGCCGTTCTTCCAGGCGGATTCCTCCACCACCCGGGTGGAGGGCGGCGTGGGCCTGGGCCTGGCCCTGAGCCGCGAGTTCGCCCACCTCCTCGGCGGTGACCTTACCCTCCTCAGCGCCCCCGGCGAAGGAACGGCGTTCACGCTGCGCCTGCCACTGCTGATGCCGGGCGGGCCTTCACAGCCCTAGCTGGATTCATATCGCGGGCAACTTGCGCTAATTTGTAGGGTGGGTCCCTTTCCCAGCCTTGCTGCAATCCGAATCTCCATGGTGCAAAGCGCCCGGCATTTCGAATCGTTCGAGCCGCACACCCTGCTCAAGCATGCAATCCTGCGTGCGTACGAGGAGCGATGGGCACGAGTGCTTCTCGCCCGGCCGCCACGGACGAGTGTCCGGATTGTGGATGCCTGCGCTGGTGCCGGTCAGGATGAGATCGGGAATCCCGGATCGCCCCTGATCTCGATTCGTGAAGCCGAGAAGGCCCGCGACCAGCTAAGCAGGATGCGTGGGCTGCCAGTCCAGGTGCAGGTCGTCGCGATCGAAAAGGACCGGGTTCGGTTTTCCAAGCTGGAGCAGTTGGTCGCGGCGTTCGGGGGCCGGCACGTGGCTCTGAACGGTACGCTGGGAGATCATATTGGTGGACTGGAGCCGGATTTCACCAGCATCCCTACGCTCTTCTTCATTGACCCGTTCGGTTTAGATCCCTTGCAGGCTGATGTCGTGCGGCGCGCCCTTCGAGGCTCCCACAACGAAGTCCTGCTCTTGTTTGCCGATCAGGCAGCACTGCGGCATATCGGAGCAGCGGCAGCAGTCGATGCTTCTGACGAACCTCAAGGGTCACTGTTCGGTCCTGATGAGACTCACAACGTCCCTGCCCCGTCACGCGAGTTGCGGATCACTGCGGATGCCGCAAACCGCATCATGAACGCGGCGTTCGGGGACGAGCAGTGGCGAAGGGTCATGACCCTTGCGCCAGAGCGGCGCAGGCAGGCGCTAGTGGATATGTATTCCGACCTTCTGCTGAGGATGGGAGCCAACCGCGTGCTGTCTCTCCCGATGATCGGGAAAGGAAGCCGGCTGAAGTATCACCTGATCTTCGCGACGAAATCAGGCAAAGGATATGAGGTGATCAAGGACGCGGTGGAACGAGCATGGAATGGCGACTTGGTCGACGACCGCGCCGTGCAGCTGATGCGGATGGGTGTCGCCGAACCTACGTCGGCAATCGAGCAGGGCGTGCGGCGACGATTTGCGGGCCGGCGCGTATCGTGGACAGGCGACAATCCGAGTGAATCAATCAGGCTTTTCGCACTTCAGGATACACCTGCCATGCCGCATCAGCTGGAGGATCTTAAGCAGCGGCTGGCGTCGCTTCGAATTCCAAAGGAGCGCTCACTCGTCTACGATTTTCCGGCGGCAAGCTGACAAGCGGCGGAGCTACGTTCTCTGGTAGACGATCCGCAATCGGCATTTCGTCCCAGGTACGCCCGTCCAGCATCCGGCCTCCGGCTTTCGATCGGCGTCCGCCCCACTGCTTGAAGAAAAACGGAGTGCCCTCGCTGCGGCATTGGTCCCTCAAGCCGATCGCCCAACTTTCCTCCATCGGGCGGAACTCGGCTCCACTCTCCCCACCGGCAATTACCCAGTGAATGTCCGTCAGGTTCGCTTGCAGCGGCCCCAGCAGTGGCTCGCACGACAGGAAGCGGACTTCGGCGGGGAGCTTTCGGAGGTGCGCAATGCGGTACGCGACCGCCTGGTTTTCGACGCTCGTCCCCATCCAGATGTGACGCGGCACCCGTCCAGACGGGAACAGGTCCTGGTTGAGCCGAAAGAAACGTACGGCGCGGGCCGGGCGCTTCGTGAGAACCTGATAGACGTGCCGATCGACCTTCAGCATCACTTCGAAAACCTGTCGCACGAATGCGTCGGGGACGTCGGCATGGAACAGATCGGACATCGAGTTCACGAACACAATACGAGGCTGTCTCCAACTGGCCGGCTGCCTCAGTCGATTGGGCCAGAGCCGGATCGAGAAGGGATCAGCGATGTTTTGAGGCGTCTGGATTACGGGGAGCTGGCCCGTATATAGGGATGCGAGTCGCTCGTGCGCGAGCTTGTGAGCATAGCAGTGATCACAGCCGTCGCTGACCTTGGTGCACCCCGTGGTTGGATTCCACGTTGCATCGGTCCACTCGATCTTGCTCTTCTGGCCCATGGGGCCTGTCCTTCGGCTGAGTTTCGGGTTGGCTTCGGGATGAACTCTAATGCCGCGCCGAAATTTAGCAACCGTCATTTTCGGTGCGGCATGCTCGGCCTCCGCGCGTGGACGCCTTCGGCCTCCTCAATCCCGGATTCGCCCGGGCGGAAATCGCGATTTTCCAGCGGCGAATTCATTCGCTCCTGGACCCGGAGGGGACCCGGCCTTCTGCCTCGGCCGCCAAACCAGGAGTCGCGGCCATCTCCTGGAATACGGTAAGGCTATCAGCAGCAACGGGATGGGCGTATCGCCGTTCTCCCGTTGCATTTTTGTGCTTGCGTGCTGGAGGGGCGGTCTGTACTATGTGCTGCGATTGAGAATCGTTCTCAACCGAAACAGCCCAGACTCACTTCGTCATGCGACTGCTCTCTCTCGTCGGTGCCGGCTGCGTGCTCGTGAGCGCACAGGCCGCCGCGCAGGCTTCTCATCCGGTGTCCCTGCTCCAGGTGGCGGCGGCACCCGTCGTGAACGACACCACGACCCGCATCCGCTTCAACATCCCGGCGCAGCCCCTGCGCGAGGCGCTCGGCGCGTATGCGCAGCAGGCCGGCGTGCGCGTGGAGCTGGACGTGGCCGGCGCCGCCGACGCCCGCTCGCAGGCGCTCGCGGGCAGCTACACCGCGGCCGAGGCGCTGCGCCGGCTGCTGGGCGGCACGGGGCTCTCGGCGCGCTTTCCGGAGGAGGGCACGGTCCGCGTCGTACGCGGCGGGGAGAGCGACACCTACACGCTCACGCCGCTGACCGTCGTGGCCGCCACCAGCCGCGGCTACGGCGCGGCGCGCACCACGAGCGCCACCCGCACCGACACCCCGCTGCGCGACGCGCCGCAGTCCGTGACGGTGGTGACGCAGGGGCTCATCGCCGACCAGAGCATGCAGGGGATGGCGGACGTGGTGCGCTACGTTCCCGGCGTGACCATGGGGCAGGGCGAGGGGCACCGCGACGCGCCCACCATCCGCGGCAACAGCAGCACGGCGGACTTCTTCGTGGACGGCGTGCGCGACGACGCGCAGTACCTTCGCGACGTGTACAACGTGGAGCGGGTGGAGGCCCTCAAGGGCTCCAACGCCATGATCTTTGGCCGGGGCGGCGGCGGCGGCGTGCTGAACCGCGTGAGCAAGGAAGCCCAGTGGGCACCCACGCGCGTCGTCACCACCGAGGGCGGCTCGTTCGACCACAAGCGGCTCACGCTGGACCTGGGGCAGGGCGTGGGCAACGGCATGGCCCTGCGCTTGAACGGGATGTTCGAGAACTCGGGCGGCTTCCGGGACGCGTATGACCTGGAGCGCTTCGGCATCAACCCGTCGGTGGCGTTCGCGCCGGGCGCGCGGACCACGGTGCGCGCCGGGTACGAGCTGTTCAACGACGAGCGCACGGTGGACCGTGGCATTCCCTCGTTCCAGGGGCGCCCGTCGGACGCAGACATCACCACGTTCTTCGGCAACCCGGACGAGAGCTTCAGCACGCTGCGGGTGCACGCGGCCACGGCGCTGGTGGAGCATGCGACGGTGGGCGGCCTGACCCTGCGCAACCGCTCGCGGTGGACGAGCTACGACAAGTTCTACCAGAACAGCTTTCCCGGCGCCGTGAACGCCGCGGGGACCACGGTGAACCTGTCGGCCTACAACAACGGGACGGACCGCACCAACCTCTTCAACCAGACGGACCTCACGATGTCCGTGGGGACGGGCCCCGTTCAGCACACGCTGCTGGCGGGCGTGGAACTGGGGCGGCAGGAGACGGAGAACTTCCGCGAGACGGGCTACTACAACGACGCGGCCACCTCCTTCGCGGTGCCGTTCGACGCGCCCACCGTGGAGACGCCCATCACCTTCCGGCAGAGCGCCACGGACGCGGACAACCGCGCCACGGCCACGGTCGCCGCGGTGTACCTGCAGGACCAGCTGGAATTGTCGCGGCACGTGCAGGTGGTGGCCGGCGTGCGCTTCGACCGCTTCGACGTCGGGTTCCACAACAACCGCACCGACGAGGACCTGGACCGTGCCGACGACCTGGTGTCGCCGCGGGCGGGGCTGGTGCTCAAGCCGGTGGAGCCCGTGTCGTTGTACGGCAGCTACAGCATCTCGTACCTGCCCAGCTCCGGTGACCAGTTCAGCTCGCTGACGGCCACCACGCAGACGCTGGAGCCGGAGCAGTTCACCAACTACGAGGTGGGCGCCAAGTGGGACGCGCGCCCGGACCTGGCGCTGACGGCGGCCGTGTACCGGCTGGAGCGCAGCAACACCTCCGCCCCCGATCCCAACGACGCCAGCAAGATCGTGCAGACGGGCGAGGCGCGGACCCGCGGGTGGGAGCTGGGGGTGAACGGCAACGTGGCGTCGTGGTGGCAGGTGTCCGGCGGCTTCGCGTCGCAGCGGGCGCGCATCACGAGCACCACCGCGGCCGCGGCCAAGGGGCAGCGCGTGCCGCTGGTGCCGGAGACCACGGTGTCGCTGTGGAACCGCTGGCAGGTGCTGCCGTCGCTGGGATTCGGGCTGGGCATCATCCACCAGGACAAGATGTTCGCCGCCATCGACAACACGGTCACGCTCCCCGGCTTTACGCGGGCGGACGGCGCGCTGTTCGTGCGGCTTACGCGGCTGCTGAGCGCGCAGGTGAACGTGGAGAACCTGTTCGACGAGCGGTACTACGCCACGTCGCACGGCAACAACAACATCATGCCCGGCGCCTCGCGCACCCTCCGCGTGTCGCTCACCACGCGCCAGTAGCGCGATCGCGGGAACGGCGGGCCTCACGCGGGGACGCGGAGAACGCGGAGAACGGCGGAAGCCGGGCACAATTGGCAGAGGTAGATAAAAAAGCAGAGGCGCGGAGAGATGATCTCCGCGCCTCTTATGTTTTTGTGGGATGATGATATGATACCATTTCTCTTGATTATTTGTTCACTTCGTTTACATTTGGTTCACCTTCAACCGGAGGCTGGACCGATGTCGCAATGGGATTTCCCGCCGATCAAGGAATCCGCCGAGGAACTGCTCGTCCTGCTCAAGCATGA
>DASQZE010000309.1:0-4342 GCA_035638875.1 Longimicrobium sp. | reverse complement strand
GCGGGGGTGCGGGGCGGGGATGAGCTGGCTCTCGTAGCACGCCAGCGCCTCCAGCTTGCGGTCGATGACCATCGTGATGTCCAGGAACACGCTCGGCGCGAACTCGAAGTCCCGGCCCCCCCATCCCGCGGCGGAGTGGCCGTACGCCAGGATGACGGGTACGAAGTGCTTGCGGCCGTCCGGCGCGGGGCGGAACGCGGCGATGCAGGCATCCGACAGGGCGCGGTGGTCCTGGTTGTAGTGCCCGCGGCAGGGCATGGCCACGAGCGAGGGACGGAACGCGTTCGTCTCACGCTCCAGCCAGCCGATCATCTCGTGCTGGGGCACGGTGTCCAGCCGCAGGTGCTTTTCCTCGCCCGTGAACAGCGCGTCGTGGCCGGCCCCGCCCAGCACGGCGAGGGCGCGGTGCACCTCGTCCATCCGCGCCTCCACGCCGGGGTGGTCGCCGCGGTGGGCGGAGCGGAAGCCGGAGACGGTGGCGTACAGCACGCGCACCTCCCACCCCTCCGCCGCGGCGGCGGCCATGAGCCCGCCGGCGCCCAGCACCTCGTCGTCCGCGTGGGGCGCGACCACCAGCAGCCGCCGCGGGGTGATCTCCGAAAGCCGCATGTGCGTAAGCGGCGCGCGCCGCGAGAAAGGTGACAAATGATGGGGCGAAACCAGTGCCCGTGGATATAAGAGACACGGCGGGCCGTAAAATCAAGGTCGCGCACGTCATCACGCGGCTCACACTGGGCGGGGCGCAGGAAAACACCCTGCTCACCGTCCTGGGATTGATGCGCCGCCCCGGCTACGAAGTAGACCTGATCGCCGGCGCGAACGACGTGGGCGAGGGGCCGCTCCCCCTGCCGCCGGGCGCCGGCGCGCCGCGGATCGTCACGGTTCCGGAGATGCGCCGGCACATGTCCCCGGCGGACGCGGCCGTGGCGCTCGTGAAGCTGACGCGGCTGCTCCGCACGGGCGGATACGACGTCGTCCACACGCACATGACGCAGGCGGGGGTGCTGGGCCGGGTGGCCGCGTGGCGGGCGGGGACGCCGGTCGTCGTCCACACCCTGCACGGGCCCGCCTTTCACGCCCGCCAGCCCTGGTACGTGCGCGAGGCCATCATCCGCCTCAAACGCACGCTCGCCCGGCGCACGGACCACGTGATCAGCGTCTCGCAGCGGCTGGCGGACGAGATGGTGGCGCGGCGGATCGTCCCCGCGGACCGGATCAGCACCATCTACAGCGGGATGGAGCTGGAGTGGTTCATGGGCGCCGGCGCGGACCGGGCGGAGGTCCGCGCGGCGCTGGGCATCCCGCCGGATGCACCCGTGGCGGGCACCGTCGCCCGGCTGGTGCCGCTCAAGGGTCACGGCCTGCTGCTGGACGCGATCCCCGAGCTGGTCCGCCGGGTGCCGGACGCCCGCGTTCTCCTGGTGGGCGGCGGGCCCCTGCGGGAGGTGCTTGAAGCCCGCGTGCGCACCCTGGGGATGGAGCGCCACGTGGTGTTCGCGGGCGAGGTGCCGCGCGAGCGGGTGCCGGCCATGATCGGGGCGCTGGACGTGCTCGTCCACACGTCGGAGCGGGAGGGGCTGGCGCGGGTGCTGCCCCAGGCGCTGGCCGCCGGCCGTCCGTGCGTGGCGCTGGACCTGGACGGCGCGCCGGAGGTCGTCATCCCCGGACGGACGGGCTTCCTCGTCCGCCCGGGGGACGCGCCGGGGCTGGCGGAGGCCGTCGCGTCGCTGCTGCGGGACGGGGACGCGCGGCGGCGGATGGGCGAGGCTGGGCGCCGGCTGGTGAGCCCCCGGTGGCACGCGCGGACGATGGTGGACGAGATCGCAGCCCTGTACGAACGGCTGCTGCGGGAGCGCGGGAGGGAAACCGCCGGCCAAACCGCCCGGTGAAAACGAAAACAAGCCTTCCGATTTACTTGCGCCGTCGTGTTTTGCGGGGGTAGATTCGCCCGTATGGACTCGACGGAACACGACGACGACGGACCGGCCGCATCCGGCGCCCCCACCCGGGCGGGATACGTGGCGCTCGTGGGGTACCCCAACGCCGGCAAGTCGTCGCTGATGAACCGGCTGGTGGAGCAGAAGCTCAGCATCGTCACGCCCCTGGCGCAGACGACGCGGGAGCGGGTGCTGGGCATCGACACGCGCGACGGCGTGCAGATGGTGTTCGTGGATACGCCCGGCCTGGTGGAGCCCCGCTACCTGCTGCACCGGGCCATGCTCCACGCCGCCACGGAGGTCATCGGCGACGCGGACGTGGTGCTGCTGCTGGTGGACGCGGCCGCGGCGCACGGCGTTCCCGAGTTTTCACCCGACGTGCTGGGGCTGCTGGCGCGCGCGCAGTCGCTGATCGTCGTCAGCAACAAGACGGACCAGGCGAAGCCGGCACAGCTGGCCCGGGTGCGCGCGTGGGCGGGGGAGCACTTTCCCGCCGCGGCCGTGTTCGAGGCCTCCGCGCTGACGGGGGAGGGGACGGGGGCGCTGCGGGCGGAGCTTGCCGCGCGGCTGCCGGAGTCGCCCTACCTGTTCCCGGAGGACGACGTGTCCTCGCAGCCCGTGCGCTTCTTCGTGGCAGAGCTCATCCGCGAGTCGGCGTTCGAATTGTTCGACAAGGAAGTGCCGTACAGCGTGGCCGTGAAGGTGGACGAGTTCCGCGAGGCGGCCACGCCGCTATACATCCGCGCGACGCTCTACGTGGAGCGGCCCACGCAAAAGGCCATCATCATCGGCAGCGGGGGCGCGGCCATCCGCGAGCTGGGGCGCAGCGCGCGGCTCAAGATCGAGGACTTCGTGGGCGCGCCGGTGTACCTGGACCTGTGGGTGAAGGTGCTGCCGCGCTGGCGCAAGGATGCGCTGCAGCTGCAGCGGTTCGGCTTCTCCATTCCCAACCCGGAGCAACGCACGTGATCGAGCCCTGGCTCCTCGAGCTGCTGGTGTGCCCCAAGTGCAAGGGCGAGCTTCGCTACGAGCAGGACCCCCAGTCCCTGGTGTGCGAGGCCGACCGGCTGCGCTACGAGGTGCGGGACGGGATCCCCATCCTGCTCATCGACGAGGCGAAGCCCCTGGGCACGGCCGGCGCCGGGGCGGCGGGCTGAGCGCGGGCTTGCCGCCGCGCGTTTGACAGCTCCGCGCCTGTTCCGATAGAATCGTCCCCCCACGTTCAGCGAACCCGGCCCCGGTACATGCCCCAGCGCGTACTCCTGCACTTTTCCCCGCACGGCCGCACCGCCCCCGAGGTGGTCCGCGCGTTCGCGGAAGAGCGGGATCTTCCCGTCGTGGAGACGCACGACGCGGTCGACGTGCAGGCGCGCGTGGGCCGCGCGTACCCGGCCGCGCTGGTGGTGGACGCGTCGCCGGAGCAGGACGCGGCCCTGGCCCTGTGCGCGGGCATCAAGGGCGAGGCGTTCACCTCCGTGGTGCCCGTCATCATGTACGTGGCGTGCGACGGCGGGGGCGACGACGCATCGGCCCGGGCGCTGGAGGCGGGGGCGGACGAGGTGCTGAGCCACGGCCTGTCGGAGCGCGAGTGCCTGCTGCGGCTGCGGATGGCCCTGCGCCGGGCCGAGCGCGACGTGAGCGTGCACCCCACGACGCTGCTGCCCGGCACGGTGCAGATCGAGCGCGACATCGGCGAGCGGCTGCGCTCGGGCGCGACGTTCGCCGTGTGCTACTGCGACCTCGATCACTTCAAGGAGTTCAACGACCGCTACGGCTACAACAACGGCGACCGGGTCATCCTCATCCTGTCGCGCATCTTGCGTGACGTGGTGCGGGCGTACTCCCCGACGGCGTTCGTGGGCCACATCGGCGGCGACGACTTCATCTTCAACGCACCGATGGCGGACTTCCGCAGCTGCTGCGAGGAGGTGATCTCCGTGTTCAACGAGCTCATCGGCCTGCACTACTCGCCGGAGGACAGCGAGCGGGGCTTTTTCAAGGGCAAGGACCGGCGGGGCGAGGAGTACGAGGTGCCGCTGATGACGCTTTCCATCGGCGTGGTAACCAACGAGCACCGCCGGTTCGTGCACACGGCGCAGATCAGCGAGCTGGCGACGGAGATGAAGGCCTACGCCAAGACCTTTTCCGGTTCCATCTACGTGGTGGACCGGCGGCACGACGGGCCCATGCAGGCCGACGACGCACTTCCCGGGTGACGGATAGCGAGATGAACGTCCAGTGCACGCACTGCAGCACCGTGTTCCGGGTGGATCCCCGGAAGGTCCCCGCCGGCGGCGTGCGGGTCCGCTGCTCCATCTGCCGCGGCGTCTTCGAGGTCGCCGCCGGCGGCGCGCAGGCTGAGTCCGCCACGGCGCCGGCCATCGCGCCGTCCGCGCCCGCTTCGG
>DASQZE010000308.1:0-1568 GCA_035638875.1 Longimicrobium sp. | reverse complement strand
AGGGAGCCGAGATCTTCTGCCGGGTCCGCAGCTACATCTCGACTGTACGAAAACAGGGCCTCTCGCTCATGGAAGCGCTCCGCAGCGTTTTCTCCGGCACACCCATGCTGGCCTGCTGAGCTAGTTGGGCAGTTACTTCGCCGCTACGAACACACGAAGTCCGCCTGCGCGGACGGTCCGTCACGGGTGAGTGCCACGCCAGCACGGACGCCCCGTGGACATGAACCTTCCGCGGGTTTCAGGAGATGCTCCGCTACGCGTCTTCCTGGCGCAGGACCTCTCAGGCCGATGAAAAACGGGCGCCAGAGCAGATGCTCCGGCGCCCATTATCCATCGATCCCATCGATCTACAAACAGCGGCCAGCAGGTCAGATCCTCAGATCCAACAACGGATACGCTGGATCAGCGTTCGGGTCGGGGGACCAACGATTTCCGGCTCCTGGGGGTCGATCTGCGCTCGGAACGCCGGATCGGTCCACTGTCGCACCAGGTGGTCCACGCGGCGCATGCGCTCGAGCACCTCATCGGTCACATTCGCGTCTGGCGGGGACGAAGCGTAGTGCTGATCCATGATCGATCCTCCAGGAAAAGTGCAGTCTAAATATCGGTTCGATCCGCAGTTATCTGCAAGGGAGGAAACCCGCTTCAGCGCATCGCGCCGCCGACCGTGACGCGGATGGGGTTGGCAAGGCGCTCGGCCATCGCGTCCAGGTGGCGCCACCACTCTTCCACGCCGCCGAAGTCGCCGCTGGCCGTCCAGCCGGCGCCTGCGTACTGCACGGCGGGGACGCCGGAGCGGGCGACGGACGCGAGAAGGAAGTGGTTCCGGATCTCGGCAACGTCCGTGAACTGCGCGGCGGGAAGGAGCACGGCCGTGCCCAGGCTGCCGTGGCCGCCGTTCTTGCGCTCCACGGGGCCCCAGGTGGAAAGCCATCCCCACTGCGCGCCGCGGCGGTTGGCGCCGACGAGGCCCTCGCGCTTGACGGTGCCCGTCACGAACGGCACGTCGCGGCCGTCCGGCGTGCGGAAGGTGGTCTCCATCCGATACAGGTTCTGCCCGGCGTCGATGGTGATGCGCCGTACCTCCTGCACCTGGACGCCGCCCGCATCCCACGGATCGTAGGTGAGCTCGAAGATGCCGCGGATGGGGCCCGCCGCGACGATGCGGTGCGAGCGGAAGTTCTTTGCCGTGACGACGCTGTCGCCGCGCAGCACGCCCACGCCGCCGGCGCCCAGCGTGGGCCCGACCGTGTAGAAGTCCGCGCCCTCGCCGGTGTCCTGGTGATACGCGTCGTGGCCCCTGGCGTACCACCGGTCCACGATCAGGTCGCGCACGCGCTTGGGCCAGATGTCCACGCCGCTGCTGACGAGCGGCTGGAACTCCGACGCCTGCCACAGCCCCTGGCCGTAGATGCGGAAGGCGATGCGGTCGCTTTCCCACGCCACGTCGTCGCGGTGCGCGTCGTGGCGCACGTGCACGCGCGGCGCCGGTGCGGAGGCGGGGGCGTGCGCCTGCACCACGAGCTGCTTCTGCTCGCCGGGCCAGAAGCTGGCGAGCACGAGCAGCT
>DASQZE010000307.1:0-3364 GCA_035638875.1 Longimicrobium sp. | reverse complement strand
GGCCGGGGCGGCGGAGGTGCGGGCCTAGTACTCGGCCGCGACCGCTTCTTCGTACGGCGGCTCGACGGGCTGGAAGCCCGAGCGGCACGTGGGGCAGCTGGTCGGGTCGGTCGGATCCCACGGATCCGGGGCGGGACGAAGTGCCATGGTATGCTCCTTTTGAACGGTGAGAACTCCGGTTGCGCAGGGGAGGATAAACCCTTTTTCCGTTTTGAGCAATAGCGTCGCCAAAGGTGTATTGCGTGCACACGTCCACCCCGGGCACGATCCGGGTATAAATTACGTAACTGCTTCCGGCACAAGGATCAGCAGCAATTCATCCATGCACGGGAGTTGTTCGTTCAGTGTCGCAATCCGATCGTAACGGGGCATCAGGTCCGGCGGATTTGCCTCATTCGAATTCGTCCGCCACCCGGGCGCCGTCGCGTTCGGCGAATCGTCCACGGCCGGGACGATGCCGCGCCGGTCCCTTGCCTCCCCTCCCGGCCGCGGGTAAATCGACTTTCGTCCCCCTTCCTGTCTCCGCTCGCGACACGGCCGATGAACGAACCGCACCTGATCCTGTGGCGATGGATGGACCGGCCGGGGCACGAGGCCTCGCGCCTGGAGTCGATCGCCGGCGAGTGGCACCTGCGCGGCACGTCGGTGCTGATGGAGGCGGGCCAGCCCTGCAGCCTGTCGTACGACATCGTCTGCGACGGGGTGTGGCGGACGCAACGGGCGACCGTGCGCGGGTGGGTGGGCGCGCGGCAGGTGGACGTGGAGATCGAGACGGAGGGCGGGCGCTGGCGGATGAACGGCGCGGAGGTCCCCGCGGTGGAGGGATGCGTGGACGTGGACCTGAACTTCAGCCCCTGCACCAACCTGCTCCCCATCCGCCGCCTGGGCCTGCCCGTAGGCGGCGCGGGAGCCGTGAGCGCCGCGTGGCTGCGCTTTCCGGGTTTTCAGCTGGAGCGGCTGGACCAGGCGTACCGACGCACGGGCGAGCGGACGTGGCGCTACGAGAGCGCGGACGGCGCCTTCGTCCGCGACCTGGAGGTGGACGAGGCGGGATTCCCTACACGCTACCCGGGCTTCTGGGACGCCGAGCCCGCGGCGGGCGCATGAGGCCCGCGCCCACGCGCCGCCAGCGGCTGCAGGTGGTCTTCACCTTCCTGGTCTTTTTCGGGGCGGTGATGTTCCTCGTGGGCCCGCATCCCACCCGCGCGCAGATCCTCTTTCGCGTCGCGCTGATCCTCGCCGGGATCGCGGGGATGGCGTGGCTGAACGCGAAGAGGGCGTGGGGCCGATGACGCCGGAGCGGGCATTTCCAGCGATGTGAATCAACCGCAACCGCTCGGTTTCGTGAGGGAGGCGCCCGGCGGGTCCATCCCGTGATAAAAATCTACCCCCCGCGTTTGATTTCCTGAGGGAGGCGCCGCCGAATCCTCGTTTTGACTGGGTCCATGGCGCCGACCGAAGGATCTACTCGCCCGTGATCGACAGCGGCTTCCGGGACGCGATCTCCTCCGTGCTCCGTTCCGGCAGCCGCGTGCGAGCCCTCGGCGGATGAGCAGAGTCCATGCGCGGCGAAGCAGATCCTTCGGTCGCGCGCAGGCAGTCGTGCGGGGAAGGAGATCGAGAGGCGCTCCCTCAGGAAATCAAGCGCGGAGGGACGGATCCTGCCCTGCAGAGAAACGACCCCGGCGCCCCGTGAGAGGCGCCGCGGCCGTGTGCGTCAGCGGGCAGGGTGTCAGTGGGCGTTCTCGTCCTCGATCAGGTAGATCGGGGTGAGGGCCTGCGTGTGCTCGCCGACGGTGAGCTGGAACTCGTAGGTGCCGGCGGCTGGAAAGACCAGGCCGTCGATGGGGATGGCCATCTGCGTGCGGGCCGGGCGGTGGATGGCGTACTGGTCCTCCACCTGGGTCTGCGCGTTGATGGTGAGCGCCGGCGCGCGGTCCGGATCGATCAGGTTGACGCTGAAGTCGATGGCGCCGCGCTCCGTGTCGTCCCACTCGATGGTGGTGACGAGCGTCAGCCGGTCCTGCTTGGCGGGAAAGCCGCGGGCGTACAGCTCGTGGAAGATGCCCGTCACGTCCATGCGCCCGTCGTGGCGCAGCTGGGCATCTTCGGCGATGACGGAATACAGGACTTTCATCGGAACTCAGGATTGGGAGTAAAAAGTACCAAGTGCCAAGTCCCTGGTGCCAAGTAACGGCAGCAGGACCAGGCACTTGGGACTAAGCACCTGGCACTAGGCACTGCCGTTCAGTCTCACCCGCACCGCCTCCGCGTGGCCGTGCAGCCCCTCGGACTCGGCCAGGCGGATGACGTACCCGGCGTCGCGGCGCAGGCGCGCGGGCGACAGGCCGATCAGGCTGGTGCGCTTCACGAAGTCGTACACACCCAGCGGGCTGGCAAAGCGCGCCGTGCCGCCCGTGGGGAGCACGTGGTTGGGGCCCGCGAAGTAGTCGCCCATGGGCTCGGGGCTGCTGCTGCCCAGGAAGATGGCGCCCGCGTTGCGGATGCGCCCCGCCAGCAGCAGCGGCTCGGCCACCAGCAGCTCCAGGTGCTCCGGCGCGCGCAGGTCCGCCACGGCCGCCGCGTCCTCAAGCGTATCCACCAGCACGATGGCGCCGTTGGCCTCCAGTGCCGCGCGGGCCACGTCGCGCCGCGGGTTGCGCTCCAGCAGGCGGTCGATCTCCGCCGGCACGCGCGCCGCCAGCGCCGCGGACGTCGTCACCAGCCACGAGATGGCGTCGGGGTCGTGCTCCGCCTGGCCGATCAGGTCGGCGGCCACGTGCACGGGGTCGGCGGATTCGTCCGCGATCACCAGGATCTCCGACGGGCCGGCCACCATGTCGATGTCTACCGTGCCGAACACCTGGCGCTTGGCCTCGGCCACCCACTTGTTGCCGGGGCCCACGATCTTGTCCACCCGGCCGATGGTCTCCGTGCCGAACGCCAGCGCCCCCACCGCCTGCGCCCCGCCGATGCGCAGCACCTCCGTGACCCCCGCCACGTGCGCGGCGGCCAGCACCACGGGGAGCACCTCGCCGCCGGGCGTGGGCGTGACCATGGCGATCTCGTCCACGCCGGCCACGGAGGCGGGGATGACGTTCATCAGCACGGACGACGGGTAGGCCGCGCGGCCGCCGGGCACGTACACGCCCACGCGGCGCAGCGGCGCCACGCGCTGGCCCAGCAGGGTGCCGTCCGGCTCGATCTCCATGAAGCCGTGCTCGCGCTGGCGCTCGTGAAAGCGGCGGATGTTGTCCGCGGCGCGGTGCAGTGCGTCCAGCAGCGCGGGGTCCACCGCGCTTGCCGCCGCCGCCAGCGCCGCGGACGTCGTCACCAGCCACGAGATGGCGTCGGGGTCGTGCTC
>DASQZE010000306.1:0-5326 GCA_035638875.1 Longimicrobium sp. | reverse complement strand
GCGGAAGTGCGGAAGTGCGGAAGTGCGGAAGTGCGGAAGTGCGGAAGTGCGGAAGTGCGGTGGATGAATATGGTGCACGGAGGCCGGCATCCGTCCTGAGCGGCTAAAGCCGCCGCTGGGACAGCGGTAAGCCCTGTCTCGCGCCGACGCGCTCTGCGAACAGGGCTTCAACTGCTGAACTTCGCATCGGTGCACCGGGACGGTTCACGACGGGGCAGTCCGCGAAGGCGGACTTCGCGAATTTCCAGCGGCGAATTCATTCGCTCCTGGTGGAGGGCGGCCGAGGCGCAGAAAGGCGGGCATCCTTCCTGAGCGGATAAATCCGCCGCTGGGAAAGCGGTAAGCCCTGTCTCGCGCTGACGCGCTCTGCGAACAGGGCTTCAACAGCGTTACTGCGCATCGGTGCAGCGGGACGGTGTGTGCACGGGCAGTCCGCGAAGGCGGACTTCGTGATTTTCCAGCGGCGAATTCATTCGCCCTGGGCCCGCCGGGACTTCGGCCCCGGTTGCCAGACGCCGCCTCTGCTCGCGCCCGGCCGGCACCTGCATCGGGTGCGCCCGGACGACGCGCCGCATCGGCGCACCCGGACGGCCCGTGTACGGGAGTCCACGCAGGTGGACTTCGTGTAGTTGTTGCGGCGAATTCATTCGCTCTGGCTGGAAGGTCGCCCGGGTTCTCGTCGCTCCGGCTGGGGACGGATTGCGGTACATCGACAGGTGCCGACCTGCCTGGGAATCATCCCTGGCAACGTGCACCGCGGCTGAACATGAAGAGGACCGGTTGTCCGTAATCCAGGCCCGCGGGGTCATCAAGGAATATCCCTACCAGGGCGACGCCGTGCACGCGCTGCGCGGCGTGGACCTCGCCGTGGAACGCGGCGAGCACGTGGCCGTCGTGGGGCCGTCGGGGTGCGGAAAGAGCACGCTGCTCAACGTGCTCGCCGGCATCGAGCCCCCCACCCGCGGCACCGTGGAGCTGCTCGGCGAATCCGTCTATGGACTGGAAGAGGGGCGCCGCTCCGCGCTGCGGCTGCGCAAGGTCGGCTTCATCTTCCAGCGCTTTCACCTGCTGTCCGTTCTCACGGCCGCCGAGAACGTGGAGCTGCCCATGGCCGAGGCCGGCATCCCTACCCGCGAACGCCGCGAGCGCACGCGCGAGCTGCTGGACTACGTGGGGCTGGGGCACCGCATCAAGCACCGCCCGCCGCACCTGTCCGGCGGCGAGCAGCAGCGCGTGGCCATCGCGCGGGCGCTGGCCAACCGCCCGGAGGTCGTCTTCGCGGACGAGCCCACGGGCGAGCTGGACCGCCGCACGGGCGACGAGATCATCGCCCTCTTCGAGCGGCTGAACGCGGACGGCACCACGCTCGTCATCGTCACGCACGACGGGCGCGTGGCCGAGCGCGCGCGCCGCCGCGTGGAAATGGCGGACGGCCTCGTCGTGGGCGACCACGGCGGACCCGCATTCTCCGAAGGGCGCGGAGGATGACGGCGCGCGTTCTCCATCCATCGAAGCGGATGCCGCGCCCTCGCATTCTCGCCCGCGCCGCGCTGACGGCCGCGCTGTCGATGCCGCTCGCGGGCGCCGCGCAGGGGATCGCGGACACCCATCCGCCGTCCGCGGCCGAGGTGGTGCTTGACGGGGTGGGCGGCGAGTGGGACGCCGTGCCGTACGCCTTTCGCGCGGATGGCCGGCAGGAGGAGCCCGCGCCGCGCTACGCCCGCGTCCAGGCCGTGAAGGTTCGGCACGACGCGGAAGCCGTGTACGTGGCGCTATGGCTGAACGGCCCGTTCGGGCTGCAGGGGATGCCCGGCACGCTGTCCCTGCTCCTGGACGAGGATGCCGATCCCGCCACGGGGTGGGCCGTTCACGGAATGCGGGGCGTGGACGCCGCGATCGAGTTCTCCGCGGCGCTGGGACCGGAGGGCGCGCGGATGGGAGTCGGGCTGCGGCTGATGCATGCCGAGGGACGGGCGTCGTGCGTGGGGACGGCGAACGTGGCGGGGGTGATGATCGCTCCGTCGCACGCGTCGCGCTGGCACGAGGTGCGGATCCCCCGTGGCGAACACGTCGCGTTCGGCCGGCGGATGGTGGCGCGGCTCGTCTCGGTCGATTCCGCCGGCGGTGTGGTGGATCGCACGGACGTCTTCACGGTCGATCTGGCGGATGCGCGGCCGCGTGCCGTCCCGCCCGGCCACGGCACGGCCGATCCGCTGGCGCGCGCGCCGGGAACGGAGTTTCGCGTCGTCTCGTGGAACGTGGGGCGGGAAGACTTCTTCGAGCAGCCCGATGCGTTCGGTGCCCTCCTGCGCCCCCTCGCCCCCGACCTGCTGATGCTGGACGAGGTCGCCGGCGGGCACTCCCTGCGGGAGGTGGAGAACGTGCTGAACCACGTTCTTCCCGGTAAGCGTTCCTGGCGCGCCGTCTACGGCATGTCCGGCGGATCGCAGCGGGGTGTCATCGCGACGCGCGGCTCCACGCCGCGCATCGTGGCGCCGTTCACGGACGTGCTGCCGTATCCGGATGCCGCGCGCGTCCTCGTCCCGGCGAACGCGGCGGAGGACGCGCGGGCCTGGCTGGCGAGCCGGATGGAGAGCTACGTGCCGGCCACGGGCGCCATCGCCGAGGTCGCCGGCCGGCGCATCCTGGCGGTAACGGTGGACCTGGAGAGCGGCGGAACGGCGGGCAGCGCGAAGGACCGCCTGCGCGACACGGAGGCGGACGCCATCCGCGACGCCACGGAAGCGGCGCTGGTGGCGAACGTACGGCAGGAGGCGCTCAACGGCCTGCTGATCGCCGGTGACCTGAACCTGGTGGGCACCACGGCGCCGCTGGAGAGGCTCATGCACCCGGCCACGGACGGGCCCCCGATGGCCATCGCCCTTCCGTTGCGGCTGGACGGCGCCTCCGCCGCCACCTGGGAGAACCCGGAGGAGCCGTTCGTGCCGGGACGGCTGGACTACGTGCTGTACCATCCCGCGTTCATGGCCGCCACGGGCGGATTCGTCTTTCGCGCCGCGGACCTGTCGCCGGCGTGGCTCGCGCGGCACAGGCTGAAGGCGGATGCGTCGCGGGTCACGGACCACCTGCCCGTCGTCATCGACCTGCGCTGGGTGGATCGGCCGCGATGATCATCCGCCTTGCCCTCGCCGAGCTGCGCAACCGTCCGGGGCGCGCGCTGTTCCTGCTGGGCGGCTACGCGCTGGGCGTGGCCGTGATGGTGGTGCTGCTGGCCGTGGGCGAGGCCATGCTGAACCAGGCGCGCGACCGCGAGCTGGTGGGCGGCGGCGACGTGGTCGTGGTCCCTGCCGGCATCAGCGCGGAGATGCTCAAGGCGGGCGGCGTGTCGTCGCTGTTCCTGGGCATCGGCCACGCGCGCTTTCTGCAGCGCAACCTGCTGGAGTCGCCGCGGGGCAGGGCGGAGCACGGCATCGTATCGGCCAGCCCCATCCTGGACGGCAAGCAGGTGGAGCTGTACGCGGGCGGCCGCCGCATCTCCGCCATCGCGTCCGGCGAGATCCCGTCGCGCGCGGGGGCTGCCGGCGCCGTCCCCAGGCTGCTCTCCGGCCGGTGGGCGGATTCCGACGCGGACCGGCGGTGGATGGCTCCCGCGCAGCATGAGCTGCTGCGCGAGATCGACCGCTTTCACATCCCCCCGGTCCGCGACAGCACCTGGGCCGAGTGGCACTACTTCAACGTGGTGCTGGACCCGGGCCGATGGGTCTACGCCACGCTGATGGTGGCGGGCGAGGTGGGGGTGCCGGGGCGCTGGGGCGGGCGCATCCTGCTCACCGTGCGCGAGGCGGACGGCACTCACCGCTCGCTCACGCGCGACCTGCCGGGCGAGCAGGTGCGCTTCGACACGGCATCGCCGGACCTGCGCTTTGGCGACCGCGCGTTCGTGCGGCTGGAGGGCGACGGCTACCGCGTGGCGGCGGATGCGGGCGGGGTGCGCGTGGACCTGCGCGTGACGCCGGCGCCGCGCCGCTACTTTCCGCCCACGGACCTGGGCAGCGATTCGCTGATCTCCGGCTACGTCACGCCCGGTCTGTACGCCCGCGCCGACGGCACCGTCTGCCTGCCGCGCTGCGAGGCGGTGCGGGGCGCGCAGGCGTACCACGACCACAACTGGGGCGTGTGGCGCGACGTGTCGTGGGAGTGGGGGAGCGCGTCGGATGCGAGCCTGTCGCTGCTGTACGGCGTGGTGCGCGGCGTGGGGACGGGCACGGAGGGATTGTTCGCGTACCTGGTGGATGGGCAGGGCGTGCGCGGCGTGTATCGCCCTGGCGCCATCCAGTTCACGGAGATGCAGACGGTGGCGGCGGAGGGCCGGCCCCTGCGCGTCCCCCGGCGCTTCGCTTTCGAGGACGCGCGGCAGGGGATGCGCGTCAGCGTGGACGTGGAAGCCGTGCACGTGACGGACATGAACCGCCCCGCGCGCCGCTGGTTCGTGCAGATGCGTGGCGTGGCGACGGTGCAGGAGCGAGGCCGCACCATCGGCACCCTGCGCGGCTTCTTCGAGACGTACGTGGATTGAGGGGAGCGCGCGGCTGCGTCTCGATGGGGGGCGAGGCTCGGGACCGGAGAGAACGTGGGGCCGTGGTACTCGCGAAGCCTCGTCCGAGCGAATGAATTCGCCGCAACGACGACACGAAGTCCGCCTGCGCGGACTGCAAGCGCGATCGCATTGGCGGAGATCGAACGAGGGCCAGCGACGACAGAACGCCCCGGCCTCCGTGATGGAAGCCGGGGCGTCGTATGTAGTTGCAGGCTGTCCCCTGTAACCTGTCCCCTGTAACCCGCAGTTCCGCCGTCCCCGCAGGCTATTCCCTATTCCCTATTACCTCTTCCCTGGCAGTTCCTACTCATCATCCTGCCCGCCCCCCTGCCACGTGATCGGCATCGAAACCGTCGTCCGCACAGGCTGCCCGCCGACGCGCGCGGGGTTGAAGCGCGCATTGGCGATGGCCGCCGCCGCGGCGCCGCGGAACGCCGGCTGCGACGCCTCCACCACCGTGACCGACGAGCGGTCCACGCGCCCGTCCGGCATCACGACGAACGACACGACGGCGCTCCCCCACGTGTTGGAGCCGCGCAGGGTGCCGGGGTAGGTGCGGTTCACGGCGGAGCGGAACGCGCTGCCGTTCGCGAGCGACGGACGCGTGTCGAGCTCGTCCGCGCTGTAGATGCGGTTGGGGTCCGCGGCCGGACGCGAGGGTTCCGGCGCCGGGGGCGGCGCCGCCGCGGCGACGGGCTGCGCGCGCTGCTCCAGCCGGGGCGCCTGCGGCGACGTGGGCGCGGGGGTGCGCGGCGCGTTCTGGATGGC
>DASQZE010000305.1:0-6816 GCA_035638875.1 Longimicrobium sp. | reverse complement strand
GGAACTCGAAGACGTGCTCGCCCATCGCTGCTGTCAGATGACGGAGATGCAGGATCTCCTGCGAGGGCTCACCTTCTACCCACTGGTGGCCCTCGACGCTCAACTGAATGCGAGTTCTTTATCCGGATTTGGTATTAAGGCAGTTGAAGCCTCGTTCGGCGAGCGCAGCGAGCCGAGACGGGGCTTATCGCTTTCCCAGCGGCGGCTTTAGCCGCTCAGGCCGGGCCTCCGCCTCCCTCCGCGATTCCCCGCCCGCGCTTCAACCACCGCAATCTCCGCATCCATGCCAACGAAAAAGACCCGGCATCCACGCCGGGCCCCATCCACTTCCGCACTTCCGCACTTCCCTTCAGATCCAGTCCTTCCGCTTGAAGTAAATGAACAGCGACGCCGCCACGGTCATCATCACACCCAGCGCCCACAGGTAGCCGTAGCCCCAGTGCAGTTCGGGCATCACGTCGAAGTTCATCCCGTAGATGCCGGCGATCCACGCCATGGCCATGAGGATGATGGACCACGCCGCCATCAGCCGCATGGTCTCGTTCAGCTTGTTGCTGGCCAGGGAAAGCTGGCCCTCCATGGCGCCGTTCAGCAGGTCGCGCAGCGTATCGATCTCCTCGGCCACGCGGATGGCGTGGTCGTGGATGTCCTGGAAGTACGGCAGCATGTCCGGCTGCAGGAACGGGATGTCGCGCCGCAGCAGCGAGCCGATGACCTCGCGCTCCGGCCCCACCATCCGCCGGAACAGCGCCAGCTCGCGGCGCATTCCCAGGATGGTCTGCATGTCCTCGCCCGTGCGCTGGGCCATCACCCCCGTCTCCAGCTCCGCCACCCGCTCCGAGAAGTGGTCCAGCACGGGAAAGTACCCGTCCACCACCAGGTCCAGCACCGCGTGGGCCAGCACGCCCGGCGCGCGGAACCGCGTGGGGTTTCCCCGCCAGCGCGCCAGCACCTCGGTGAGCTCCTCGATGCGGTGGTCGTGCACGGTCACCACGTAGTTGCCGCCGATGAAGGCGTGCAGCTCGTTGAGCGCCATGCGCCCGCGCTCCTGGTTGATGCGCGCCGCGTACATCACCAAAAAGAAGTAGCCGGGATAGCGGTCGATCTTGGGGCGCTGGCGGCCGCTGACCGTGTCTTCCACCGCAAGGGGGTGAAACTCCATCTCGGCGCGCAGAAACTCCGCCTCGGGTGCGCCCGGCGCGGCGATGTCGATCCACACCAGCGGCGGGTCGCCTTCCTGCTTGCCGGTGAGGCCGCGGTGGATGATGGTCAGCGCGGTGGCCAGGGACACGGCGTGGACGCCCGTCCCCGTTTCCGCGTACGCGTGCATGCGCGTACGCGGCTCGGCGATGGATTCGTCCTCGCAGAGCGGATCGATGATCTCGTCAGCGGGCCGCGCGGCGACGCTCATATCCCGGAACGGTGTTGGTGATGGCGGCGGTGAGGATCTGCACCACGCCCAGGATCACGTGCGGCATCCACACCTGGTCATCAAAGCCCAGCATCCAGGGCGACACCGCCAGCAGCACGCCGCCCAGGGCGTCCAGCATCAGGTGCACGGGCATCTGGATCTTCTTCACGACGCCCAGCTCATAGTCCGTGAGCGCGCTGTACAGCAGCACGCCGGCGCCCAGCGCCACGGGAATCCACCGCGCCGCCTCGTTGTCCGCAAAGCCGAGCAGCCAGGGGCTGGCGATCAGCAGCGCGCCCAGCAGGTAGTCCAGCATGCCGTGGATGCGGGTGGGAAGTCGCATCGCTCCGCCTCGTTTCAGGTGCAAGGTTTGTCCTGCTTTACAGCCGCTGCCGACGCGCGGATTTGCAAGCGCCGCGCCTGGGTTTTCGGGCCCCGGAACGCCCACGGAGCAGAGACCTGCCGAGGGCGGACTTTCACAGCCGCCGCTCCGCGGGCGCCCTCACCCCCGGCCCCTCTCCCGCAAACTGCGCGGGAGAGGGGAGACCTTCGTGCTCTATGGCATGGTTCCGTGCGCGACCGGCGCCCGTAAACTTGCTCCAGACGCGTGTCCAGCTACGCGACGGCACCATCCCGTGCCCACCCCTCCCCCGAAGTTGGGCCCGAAGTTGGGGGAGGGGTCGCCGGCCGTCGCGAGGAACGAGCGAAAAGGCCGGCGGGGGAGAGGGCCCCCGTCGCGCAGCGACGGGCTCCACCTTCGTCGTCTCTCCCCTCCGCCCCCGATTCCCCTCACTACCTCCCCTACCGCCACCCCTCCAGAATCCGCTCCCCCAACGCCGCCACCCCCGCGTCCGGGTGCAGCCACGCGGCCAGCGCCTCGATCCCGTCCACCACGCGCGGGCCGGAGCGGCTGAAGTACGCGCTGTCGCCCACCGCCGCGCGTCCGCCGTCCATGGCGGCCGCGGCCAGGCGACGCAGCTGCGCGCGGGCCTCGTCGGCGTCCTGGCGGGCGCGGTCCATGGCGTAGCCGCAGGGCACCAGCAGCAGCCGGTCGGGGTCCAGCCCCTCCGCGCGGCTCCAGGAGATCTCCAGCGAGTGCGACCCCGCCTCGCCCACCAGGTTGTCGCCGCCGGCCAGCGTGACCATTTCCGGCACCCAGTGCCCCGGCGCGAACGGCGGGTCCAGCCACTCCAACGCCAGCACGCGCGGCCGCGGGCGCCCGGCGACGGCCTCGCCCACGCGGTCCACGCGCCCGCGCAGCCGCGCCACCGCCTCGTCCCCGCGCGCGGACTGGCCGGCGGCATCGGCCACTTGGCGCAGGGTGTGGAGGATGCCGTCCAGCGTGTGCGCATCCAGCGAGGCTACCTCCGGGCGCCAGGTGAGGGCGGCCACGGCGGCGTCCACCGAACCCGTGGGCACGGCGCACACCTCGCAGACGGCCTGCGTGAGGATGACGTCCGGCCGCACCTCGCGCAGCGCATCGACGTCGATCTCGTACACGCTGCCGTATTCCAGCATGCAGCGGCGCACTTCCGCGTCGATCTCGCCGCTGGTGAGGCCCGCCGGATCGAAGCGCGAGCGGCTCAGGCGCGGCAGGCCAAGGGCCTCCGGCGGATAGTCGCACTCGTGCGAGATGCCCACGAGGTGGTCCTGCAATCCCAGCGCGTACACGATCTCCGTGGCGCTGGACAGCATCGATGCAATGCGCATCCGGTTCGGTTCCGTTCGGTTCGTGCGGCGGGGGACGGTGTCCGCCCGTGCATCCGCGAGGCGGCTCGTCGTCGCGGCGCCCATCCGCCGCGCAAGATAGAGCCTGCCGCGCGCCGGGGCGATAGCGGACGTCCGCGCTCCTTGCACGCGCGCGGGCGAACGGCCTAGCTTACCGCCGCCACCGTCCAACCCTCCGAGAAGGCGCCCCCTGATGCAGATCATCCGCGAGCCGCGCGTCACCCTTATCACGCGCCAGGAATTCCTCTACCCCGAGCACATCGACTGGGAAAGCGACAGCGAGGTGGCCGGAGAGGTCGTGGCGGAGTTCGCGGGGCGGATGTGCTATCTCTCGTTCGGCGAGGACGCGGGCCTGGAGGGCGGCCACAAGAGCATCCCCGGCCGCACCAGCAACGAGGCGTACCTCGGCAACATCCTCCAGGTCAAGCACGGGAGCGTTCTGGAACACGCGGTTTGGACGGTGCTGATCGAGGGGGTCAGCCGGTCGCTTACCCACGAGCTGATCCGTCACCGCGCGGGCTTCGGCTTCTCTCAGCTTTCGCAACGGTACGTGGACGAGTCCAACATTGGCTTCGTCGTGCCGCCTGAGATCGCCGAGGGTTCCCGCGGCTTCGAGATCTGGACGGAGGCGTGCCAGCAGTCGCTGGAGAGCTACCGGACGCTGCTCGACGAGATGGCGAACCAGGTGGGCGACGACGGACCCGCCACGATGCGGAAGAAGCGCGCGCGGCAGGCTGCCCGCGCCGTGCTCCCCAACTGCGCCGAGACCAAGATCGTCGTGACGGGCAACGCCCGTGCGTGGCGCCACTTCATGGAGATGCGCGGAAGCGGGTCGGCGGACGTGGAGATCCGCCGGCTGGCCAACGCCGTCCTGCGGATCATGCGGGATGAGGCCGCGCACATCTTCGGCGACATGCACCTGGTGCCCCTCTCCGACGGGACCGAGACCGTGGAGACGCCGCACAGCAAGGTCTGAGGATCGGGGAGAGTACGGTCAGATATCCACCAGCGTACCTGCCAGGCTGGTCGGCAAGAACCACTCTCTCCCCAGCGCTTCGTACATGCCGCTCAGGTTCGTGAGGCGCTCCCAGATGAAGGTGACGTGTCCGATGAACTCGGATTGCGCGCGGGGCAGATCGAGAGAGCGCACCCACTGCTCGTCACGCCACATCGAGGGCTCGGCGAGCAGGTAAGTCCGGATAGCCTCCAGATCGTTCTCCACGCCAGGACGAATCGTCATCTCTCGCAGTACCTTCAACTCCTCGTAAGACCACCCGATCGGCTGCCACTCGGGCATGCGCTCCCAGAAATCGTAGCGCAGAACCACCGCGAGAAAGTGCCGCACCACATCCAGGAGAGCGGCGGCCTCCGCGTCCCGGCTTTCATCCGATTGCGCCTCTTCGTACGCGGCGAACGCGTGTTCCAGTTCGTGCCGCTGATATGCGAACTTCTGGAAGGCAGCGTAGAGCTTGCTGCGCTTGGCATACGTCTCCAGCGGGCGCACTGTGATTGGATTTCCGGATTCGATTCGGTTGCGCAGCGGCACGTGGAGCACCTTGCTCTTCTTTCGCGCATACTCCGGGTCCTGCGGAATGATCACCTTCTCGATCAGATCGTTCAGGCACACGAAGTAGATCCGGCGGGTGGACAGCTCCACCAGGAACAGCAGGACGGGGATCGCCGCCCCGATCGCCTGCACCGTCAGCAGCTCCGCTGTCTCCAGCCGCAGCCGCGCCACCGGGATCTCAGCGCGTTCCGAAGAATCCTCCCGCAGCGGCCCGACTTCAACATTTCGACGGCCGCGCACCTGCAAGGACCCCGCGTCGACGACTTCCGTCGACTTTACCTGCACGAGCAGCAACTCTCCCACGGTGGCGGATTCCGTCGCGCTCACAGGTTCGAAGAGCTCGATGAGCAGGTCGATGCCGTAGTCCGGCCTGTACTCGCGAATCACCCAGTGATCCGGGAGCAGATCCCGCACGATCCGAATGGAGCGATCCTCCATGACGTGCTGAACGGCTCGTTTCTTCGTGTAGGCCATCCGGGGGCGGAGAATGCGCAGTAGGCGGCACGGAAGGACCGGGCGGCCAAGATCAGGCTGCGGGGCGCGCCCAGCAAGTCCGCGCGGGAGGCCTCGCTTCTCATCTCTCTCCCAATGACGGGCAGGAAGGGCCGCAACCCTTCCGCAGGCACCCCGCGGCCGGTTACCATGTACCACCGGCCCAGCGGTTCGCCGCCGATCATCTCATCCAAAGCGCTTTCCCGCTCTCCATGCCCATCTCACAGGACCAGGCCCGAACGATCCGCGACCGGCTCATCCAGGGGCGGCCCGCGGACGAGATGGTGGGCCTGCTGGGCGTGACCGACGCCGACGAGCGCCCCATCCCCCCGCGCGTGCCCGGCCTGCGCGAATGGAGCGCCGAGGCGCATCTAAAGCGCGTGGCGTTCGTCCAGGAGCAGGGCGTGGAGATCCCGAACCTGACGGGCGACGCGCCGCAGACGGACGCGGGCGCCATGCGCGGCAGCATCGAGAACTTCATTGGCTTCGCGCAGATCCCGGTGGGGCTCATCGGGCCGCTGCGGGTGAACGGCATCCACGCCCGCGGCGACTTCTACGTACCGCTGGCCACCTCCGAGGGCGCCCTCGTGGCCAGCCACGACCGCGGCGCGCACCTCGTCACCGCGGCCGGCGGCGCCATCTGCCTGACGACGACGGAGCAGGTGCAGCGGGCGCCGGCGTTCGTCTTCGAGGCCATGGCGCAGGCGGCGCACTTCGCGGCGTGGGCCGTGGGGCAGTTCGAGACGCTGCAGGAGATCGTCTCGCGCACCACGCGCCACGGGCGGCTCATCGACGTTTCCACGCACATCGAGGCCAACCAGGTCTACCTGATCTTCGCGTTCCACACGGGCGACGCGGCGGGGCAGAACATGGTGACGTTCTGCACGGCGGCCATCTGCGAGGACCTGCTGGCGCGCACGCCGGTGCAGCCGCGCTACTGGTTCCTGGAATCCAACATGTCGGGGGACAAGAAGGCCACGGCGCTCTCGTTCCTGCAGACGCGCGGGCGCAACGTGACGGCCGAGGCGCACATCCCCCGCGCGCTGGTGGAAGGGGTGCTGCACACCACGCCGGAGCGGATGGCGGACTACTGGCGCGTGAGCTTCGTGGGCGGCGTGCGCACGGGCTCCATCGGGGTGAACGGGCACATCGCCAACGGGATCGCGGCGCTGTTCCTGGCGTGCGGACAGGACGTGGCGTGCGTGAGCGAGGCCAGCGTGGGCGTCACGCGGCTGGAGGTGACGGACGCGGGCGACCTGTACGCGGCCGTGAGCCTGCCCAACCTGATCGTGGGCTCGGTGGGCGGCGGCACACGCCTGCCCACGGCGCAGGAGTGCCTGCGCATCATGGACTGCCTGGGCGACGGGCGGGCCAGCAAGCTCGCGGAGATCTGCGCGGCGGTCACGCTGGCCGGCGAGCTCTCCATCGTGGGCGCGCTTTGCTCCGGCGACTTCGCGCGGGCCCACGCGGCGCTGGGGCGGGGGACGCGGTGAGGACGACGGCTGCGGCGACCGGGACGATGCGGATCGGCGCGAGGGCGGGCGTCCGGAAGGCCGGCATGGCCCGGGCCGAGCGAATGAATTCGCCGCAACGAACACACGAAGTCCGCCTGCGCGGA
>DASQZE010000304.1:0-2497 GCA_035638875.1 Longimicrobium sp. | reverse complement strand
GTAACCTGTAACCTGTAACCTGTAACCTGTAACCCGTCACCTCCATCACCACCTCATATCCTCCACCAGCATCGCCCGCATGCCGTCCGGGTCCAGGGGCGGCGCGATCAGGTATCCCTGCGCATAGTCGCATCCCATCGCCCGCACCTCGGCCAGCTGCTCGGCCGTCTCCACCCCCTCTGCGATCACGGCCAGGTCCAGCCCGCGGGCCAGCAGCGCGATGGTGCCCACCATCTGCCGCGTGGCGTGGTTCTCCAGCATGCGCGAGACGAAGCTGCGGTCGATCTTGAGCCCGTCCAGCGGCAGGGAATGCAGCGAGCTCAGCGACGAGTACCCCGTGCCGAAGTCGTCCATCTGCACCTGGATGCCCAGCGCCTTGAGCTGCGCCAGCATGGCCCCGGCGCCTCCCGGGTTGTCGATGATGGCGCTCTCGGTGATCTCCAGCTTGAGGTGCCGCGGGTCCAGCCCGCTCTCGCGCAGCACGTCGCGGATGCGCTCCACCAGGTCCGCCTGGCCAAACTGCTTGGCGGACAGGTTCACGCTCAGGGCAATGCGCGCATGCGGGATCTCGCTGCGCCACGCGGCCAGCTGCCGGCAAGCCTCGCCCAGCACCCACGCGCCCAGCGGCAGGATCAGCCCCGTTTCTTCCGCGATGGGGATGAACTCGATGGGCGACGTCAGCCCCCTGTCCGGGTGCGCCCAGCGGACGAGCGCCTCCACCCCCGTGATGCGGCCGTTCTTGAGCGAGACGATGGGCTGGTAGCGCAGCCGGAACTCGCCGCGCGTGAGGGCGCGGCGCAGGTCCGTCTCCAGCTGCAGGCGGGCCATGGCCTGCGCGTGCATGGCCCGGTCGAACACCTCGTACCGGTTGGCGCCGCTCCCCTTGGCGCGGTACATGGCCACGTCCGCGTTGCGCAGCAGGTACTCCGGGCGGTCCAGCCCGCTGCTGCACAGGGCGATGCCGATGCTGGCGCTGGTGAACACCTCGTAGCCGCCCAGGTTCACGGGCGCGGACAGCGTCTGGCCCAGGCGCCCGGCGATGAGCGACGCCTCCTCCGCATCCACCAGCTCCTCCAGCAGCACGGCGAACTCGTCGCCGCCGAACCGCGCGACGATGTCGTTCATCCGCACGCTGGCCCGCAGCCGCTCGGCCACCACCTGCAGCAGCTCGTCGCCCACGTGGTGGCCCAGCGAGTCGTTCACCACCTTGAAGCGGTCCAGGTCCAGAAAGAGGACGGCGAACAACTTGCCCTCGCCGCACTGGTAGCGCGCCAGGGCCCGCCCCAGCCGTTCCATGAACAGGTGCCGGTTGGGCAGCCCCGTCAGCGGGTCGTGCAGGGCGTGGTGCAGCAGCCGGTCTTCTACCCGCTTGCGCTCCGTCACCTCCTCGCCGAACACGTGCACGGCGCCCAGGGCCGCGTGCGGGTGGTACGTCCACGAGAACACGCGCGAGCCCACCGCCTCCTCCACCCCCCGCGTCCCCGCGCCGGACGAGACGCACGCCTCCACCGTCTGCGCGTGGCTGGCCGGGAGGAGCGCGAGCGGATCGGACAGCTCCATCTCCCCCATGAGCTGCCGGGCGGCGGGGTTCAGGTAGATGGCCGTGCCGCCCAGGTCGCACTCCAGGATGGGATTGGGGCTTTCCTGGGGGATGGCGGCCAGCCGGCGGATCTGCTCGTCGCGGCGGCGGATCTCCGTGACGTCGCGCGAGTTGACGACCACGCCGCGCACGGCGGGGTCGTCGATGAGGTTGCGGCCCACGCCCTCGAAGATGCGCCAGCCGCCGTCGCGGTGCCGCACGCGCACCTCCAGCGGCAGCCCCGTGCCCGGCTGGCCGCGCGCCGTGCGGAGGTCCTCGACCACGCGCTCCACGTCGTCCGGGTGCAGGATCTCCGTTACGCTGCGGCCCATGAGCTCCTCCGGGTCCCAGCCCAGCAGGCGCTGGATGGAAGGCGTGATGTAGCGCGTGGTGCGGTCGGGGTTGATGACGTGGATGACGTCGCGGGCGTTCTCCACCAGGGAGCGGAAATAGGCCTCGCTTTCCCGCAGGGCGTCGCGCGCCCGGGCCATGGCGGACCCCGGCTCGGCGTGCAGCGCCTCGTCGGCGGGAGGGAACAGCGAATAGGACATCTGCAGAATGTGCGACGGGCGGCAGCCGGACCTGTGGAAGCGGGCGGCTGGCGCGCGGAATGGTGTGCGTGTGTCGGGAGAACGCCGGACGGGCTGGAGGCGAAACAATAGCACGCGCCCCCCGGCGGCGAAATGTCCCCCCGGCGCGCTGGGGCCGGGAACGGGGCGGGGGGAGGGGAGATGATGACCCGTCGTACGTCGCGAACGCCCCCCACCCGCTCGTTCCTCGCGGCCTCCCCCCAAAAACCCTGGGGGAGGTGAGATGGGTTCGGTCGCGTAGCGAAGTGCCTGCACAGGGCGAGGGCCTGGGCACCGAAGCGGGCATCCCGCACCGGCGGGCGCCCCCCCCCCCCCCCCCCCCCCCCCC
>DASQZE010000303.1:0-20100 GCA_035638875.1 Longimicrobium sp. | reverse complement strand
CGCAGGCGCTGCGCCGTGCCCGCGCCGCCCGCGCCCGGGGACAGCCGTAGCGCCTGCGCGAAACGGGGCGCGACCTGCTGACGGCAGCGCTGGCGGACGGCGAGGCGGCGCGGTTCGCGGCGGCCAACGCGGTGGCGCCGGCCGGGGCGCGCGGCGAGTTCACGGGCACGCTGGAGGCGCTGGCGCTGTGGCTGCGCGACCTGATGGCGGTCTCCGCCGGGGCGCCGGACACCGTCGCCTACGCGGCCGGCGGCGACGAAGCCCTGCTCCGCAGGCTCGCCGCCCGTCCCGGTGTGCAGCCGGAGGGCGTGGCGCGCGCAATCCTGCAGGTGCAGGAGGCGCAGGAGATGGCCGGCGGCAACGTAAACCCACAGCTCATCCTCGCCGGCCTGCTCGGCGGCATCCGCCGCGCGCTGACGTGATGAACGGCAGGGCGTTGGTGCGTGAGTGCGTGAGTGCGTGAGTAACGGGAGACATCCGTATAAGCACGCGTACCCCACGGCACTCGACCGTGCCGGACCTGTCGGCGAAGGCCGACATCACGTTGTCGGTGCCGCGATTTCAATCGCCAGGTCGCGATGCCCGCCTCCCGGACCATCCCCCGACCCGCACGATCCACTCACGCACTCATGCACTTTCCTCCCCCTTGACACGCCATCCGTTTGCGGCACCATCCCACGGATGTCCCACCGCCTCCGGAACCCGTCCCAATCACCCATCCCATGACCGACGACCAGACGTTCACACACCTGGATGAGCACGGCCGCCCGCGCATGGTGGACGTGGGTGACAAGGCCGTCACCCGGCGCATCGCCGTGGCAGAAGGGCACATCCGCATGGCGCCGGAAACGCTGGCAGCCATCGTGGCGGGCGACACGCCCAAGGGAAACGTGCTGGTGATCGCGCAGCTGGCGGGGATCATGGGGGCCAAACGGACCCCGGACCTGATTCCCCTGTGTCATTCCATCCCGCTTAGCTCCGTGGAGGTGGATGTCAAGCCCGACGATTCGCTCCCCGGAATCCGCGCGACGGCCACCGTTACAGTGGATGCACGGACCGGCGTGGAGATGGAAGCACTCACCGCCGTAACGATTTCGCTGCTCACCGTTTACGACATGTGCAAGGCACGCGACCGCGGAATGGCGATCGAAAACGTACGCCTGCTGCGCAAGGAAGGCGGGCGCAGCGGGGCCTGGAATGCGCCTCTGGAGGGCTGAGGCGGCATATCCCTTGCTCCCATCGGGGCACCGACCTGCGCACACCCTGGAGACATCCATGCAGTCATTGATCCTGCAGTTGCAGGCCGACGTCGAGGCCCGCAAACAACACCGCTGGGACATCCCCGCGACAGCGAAGGTCGCCATGGTGGCGGCCACGCTGTTCCTGGCCGCCTTCTTCATGGGCGCGAAGTCGGCGGAGTCCGGTGTGGTGGTGCCGTGGACGGCACGGCTGGGTGTCGCGGCGCCGGAGGGCGCCATGGAGCTTCAGCGCGTGGAGATCGACCGCCTGAAGCGCGTGTACGAGAACTCCGCCAGGTTCGGCATTCCGGCGGACCTGGCCGAGCGCATCGAGGACATCGCCCTGGCGGAGGGCATCGATGCGCACGTGGCGTTCGGGCTGGTGCGGGCGGAGAGCGAGTTCAACCGCCGGGCCGTGAGCTCCGTGGGCGCGGTGGGCCTTACGCAGCTCATGCCGAGCACCGCGCGCTACTTCAAGGCCGGCGTGAACCGCGAAGACCTGTACGACCGCGACACCAACCTGCGCATCGGCTTTCGGTACCTGCGCACGCTGGTGGTGAAGTACAACGGCAACATGGAGCTGGCGCTGCTTGCCTACAACCGCGGCCCGGAGCGGGTAGACCAGCTCCTGCGCAGCGGCAACGACCCCAACAACGGGTACGTGGCCATGGTGCTGGGCAAAGGCAAGCGCGCCCGCTGGTAGCTCCGCCGCACGCGCCCCGCACGACCCGTCGCCCCGTCCGGCAGCCGCCGGCGGGGCGACTCGGTTTGGGGGAACAAACGGCCCGTCTTTCGACGGGAGCCCTCTCCCCCGCCGGCCTTTTCGCTCGTTCCTCGCGACGGCCGTCGACCCCTCCCCCAACTTCGGGGGAGGGGTTGTTCATTGCTGGGGTTGTGCCCTGGTGCGGGCTACAGGTGGAATGCGGAGTTCTCCCCCTCTCCCGTACAGGGCAGGCAATCGAGGGTGCAGACAGGCGGTGTACGGGAGAGGGGGCCGGGGGGTGAGGGACCCGGCCGAGAACGGCGGACCGGTCCGTTGCATGAGGGATGCGCGCCCGCAGGGCCGAGAACGCGACGGGGCGGGACACAGCAGTACCGTGTCCCGCCCCGTCGTGGGCTCGGCGCCGTTGGGCACGGTTGTATCGTGCCCTACGGCGCGCGCAGCCCGGCCCCCGCCTGCGGGGGACACGCCCAAACCCGCCCTTCACCCGTCCGCCGTCGCCGTCCTCAACAAGCCAGGAACGCAGCCGCCCCTACGAGTTCTCGACGTTCGTCAGGTAGTTGCCCAGCACGCGGTTGGTGGCGTTGAGCACCGCGAGCGCGGCCGACCGGTACGGGTCGCTCGAGGCCAGCGATGCGCCGATGAGCGGATTCACGTTGTCCGTGCGCAGCAGCACCACCACCACGTCGGTGTCAAAGGCGCGAAAGCTCTTGATCCCCACCAGCGCGAACTGCATGCGCCCCGCCAGGATTCCGCCAAGCGCCCCCAGCGTGGCCTGCGCGGCGTGGCGCAGTTCCATGGCGGTCCCCGTCTCGCCCTCCACGGCGTCGGCGAAGGTCTGCCCGCCCCACTCCAGTTCCACCTCGGCCCGCGCGCGGCCCGTGCGCGGCGTGCCCATGCGCGCGGAAACGAAGCGCACGCGCCGCCGCGGCTCGGGGGCCGGGATGTACGAGACGTTCACCTCGGCGTCGGCGGCGAACAGGCCATTGTGCGCCAGGATGCTGCGGACCAGCATCTCCGTAGGCCCATCGGTACGCTCGCAGACCAGCCAGACGCGCAGGGGATCTTCGTCGATGACGGCGCGCAGAACCCCCTCGAGCCCCTCCAGCTCGGCTCGCAGGCGGTTCCGCGTGTCCACGTCCAGGGCGGATGACGGCATGGCGGTGAGAATCATCTGTTGTGGGGAGGTTGGTGGGTACGTTGGGGCGGAAACGGCGCGGTGTCAAGATTGGCGTCGTATACGATATCCAGCGCGGGACCCTCAGACGACACGTCCAGCCCCCACGTCACATCTGCCCCCGTAGCACAGGATGA
The DNA here is from genome assembly GCA_035638875.1 of Longimicrobium sp. Classification (GTDB taxonomy): domain Bacteria; phylum Gemmatimonadota; class Gemmatimonadetes; order Longimicrobiales; family Longimicrobiaceae; genus Longimicrobium. Next base: position 16,827 of record DASQZE010000303.1, on the reverse strand, counting down.
GTCGTTTGTCGTATTTTTCGAATCTTCCGGCTCCGGCACCTTTCCGTTTCCCGCCCCATTCGGCATCTTGATCGCGCCGTGATCCGCGGCTGCCCGCATCCGGGCGCGTATTTGCTCCCTTTCGACGAAGATGACCATGCGCAAGCTCAAGCTGTCGCTGGACGCACTGCAGGTGGAATCCTTCCACGCCACCGGCACGGAGGCACGCCGCGGCACGGTGCCCGGGCACGCCTGGACGGACTACGCGGACGAATCGTGCTTTGTATCGTGCAACGGTGGCTGCGGCACCGGCACGGGCGGGACGGGCGGCTCCGGCGCGGCGTCGTGCTACGGCACCTGTTACGCGAGCTGTGGTGCCAGCTGTACCTGCCCGCCGCCGGCCACGGACTACACGGCGTGCGACTGCGCCACGTGGGAGACGTGTCCGGGCGCGAACATCTGCGCGTGACGGCCAGGGACAGGGTACAGGGGATGGGGGACCGGCGGTGGCTCCCTGCCTCTGTCCTCCCATGCTCGATTCACCCTTCCATCGAACCCGAGAGAGAGGCCACGATGCACAAGCTCAGGCTGTCGATTGATGAACTGCAGGTGGAGTCGTTCCATGCAGTGGACGCGAACCCGGAGCGCGGCACGGTCGCCGGCTACAGCGATCCCGCGGATTGCGTGAGCCCCTACGGCAGCTGCGAACGGTACTGCACACAGGATTCGTGCAATACGTGCCAGGGATCGTGCTACGGCACCTGCGGCGCCACGTGCTACAACACCTGCGGGGACACCTGCGGAGGGACGTGCGGCTGCACGGGAGACACACAGTGCAACTGCCAGACGCACGAGACCTGCTGGGGTGCCTCCATCTGCAGCTGACGGGGTGTGGCGGGCCGGTACCCAATCCGCCTCGAATACACGAACGCGCCGTCGGCGAGTGATCGCCGGCGGCGCGTTCGTTCATGCGGGGTGCGGCGCTAGAAGCGCAGCAGGGCCGCGGCGCCGCGCAGGTCGGCGACGGCGTTGGCGTCGGCGAACTGGATCTCGGCGCCCTGCTGCTCGGCCAGGCGAACCATTTCCTCCAGCACGTCCACGGGCTCCATGAGCTCGGTGCCGTCGTACGGGCACTTGCTCACGTCGCGCACGAAGACGAATCCGCACTGGGTGCAGCGCGCGCCCTGCATCTGCCCGTCGCGGGCGACGACGAGCGTGTCGACCTTGCCCTCCTGCAGGGCCGTGAGCGTGCCCTGCACGCCGGCCGTGGCCAGGTAGTCGTTGGCGGTGCGGTCGCGCACCTGCTCCAGCAGCTCCTGGCTGCCCCGCTCCTGCTCCTGCTTCAGGTGCGGCTCCAGGCGCGCCAGGATCTCCACCGCGGGCCCGTCCACGGGCGCCGGGCCCGTGTGGATGATCATGTCCGTGAGCTGCTGCGGCAGGAACTCCTTGAACCTGGCCACGTTCTGGTCCGTGCCCATCAGCACCAGGTGCTTGGGTCCGTAGCGCGACACGAAGCGCTCCACCTCGGCGGCAAAGTCGCGGAAGAAGTGCCGCATCTCCTCCAGCTTGTGCTGCTGATAGCGCTTGTGCGAGTAGCCTCCGGCCTGCACGTGGTGGTTCCGGGTCGGTGCGATGGGGTCGCCGCGGAACGCCACCTCGTCCAGCAGCGTGCCCAGGTACACGCTCAAGATGCGCACGTGCTCGCGGTCCATCAGGATCACGCCGTAGTGCTCGTAGCTGTTGAGCACCTGCGCCAGCGGGCCGATGACGGGCCGGTCGGCCACCACCATGCGGTTCTGCACGGGGACGGGGAACTGCAGCGCCTCGAACCAGTCGCCGTCCACCTCGGCGTAGATCACCACGCCGCGGTTGTTCTCCTGGAAGTCGGTGCCGATCCACGCCAGCACGCGCTCGAACAGGCTGCCCATCCCGCTCTCGTTCCCGTTGGGGAGGGCGCGGTTGCCGTCCAGCTCCTCGAACTGGGCGCGCTTCTGGCCCAGGAACACGTGGTGGGTGCGCTTGTTGTTGCTGTCCACCGACATGTCGAGAAAGAGCGACAGCACGGGCTTGCCGCCGTTCTGCCGCTGGACGAGGCGTTCGAGGTCCTGTCTGCTGATCATGATCTGGCTGGTTGCAGTGTGGCTGAGGTCGCCCCGGCGGGCCGTCTCCGTCGTCCGCTCCGGATTGCAAGAACGCTGCCCACTGCTCCCGCCGCGCCGCCTCCGCCGCGCCGCCATCCCCCGGGGCAAGTGTTTGCGGGAAGGCGGGTTGGATGCGGATTCCGCACGTCCGCCGCGCCCCATCCGCCCCCCGCGGCCGCACGGACCGAAGCGGGCGGACGGGTTTATGGAAGCGCTGCGATTCTTCCGTTTTGTCCGGACCAAGGAGCAGTGGCGAGATGAGCGACCTGGACTTCAGGACGTACTGGGACAAGGGGTTTACGTGGGACGCCTACCTGAACGGCGAGGTGCAGAAGCTGGAGGACCTGTGGCGCGGCGTGTACGCCCGGGCGGTGGTGCCGGAGTGGGCGCTGGAGCGCGCGGCGGAGATCGGCGGGGAGTGGCGGATGCTCGTCATCAGCGAGGACTGGTGCGGCGACGCCAGCAACACGGTGCCGGTCATGGCGCGCATGGCCGAGGTGCTGCCCACCCTGCAGATCCGCCTCGTCAAGCGCGACGAGAACCCGGAGCTGATGGATGCGTTCCTCACCAACGGGGCGCGGTCCATCCCCCTGGCGCTGGTGCTGCGGCCGGACTTCAGCGTCGCCGGCACGTGGGGCCCGCGCCCGGCGGAGCTGCAGGAGTTCGTGCTGATGGAAAAGAAAGCGGCCCTGCGTCCCGTGGACGACATCTACCGCGACGTGCGGCGCTGGTACGCCCGGGACCGCGGCGAGTCCACCATCCGCGGGCTGCTCGACATCACCGCCGCGGGGTGACGGAATCCAGGGTCGATGGAGATCGACCGGCGTACGGGACGCACCCCGTCGACCGCTCACCTCTTGACATCCCGCGTGTTACGTCGTCTTATGGGAGTAGCCACTACCGGCGCGCGCCGGCCGTGGACGGCCACCCATTACGCGGGAGTCACCATGGAGAAGCTGCGGCTGGACCTGGACGAGCTCAAGGTGGACAGCTTCGCTGCCGGCGCCGAGGCGCCGATGCGGGGCACGGCGCAGGCCCACGAAGGCACCTGCAGCCTGCAACCCACCTGCGGCGCCGCATCCCGCGGGGAAACGCCGGTCGTGGCGTATCCGCCCACCCGGTACGCCTGCTGCGTCTGACGCTCCCGTGTCCCCACCGGGACGGTAGGCGACGCACGGTGAACGAACGAAGCCTTCGCACCCATCCCGGATGCGAAGGCTTTCTCGTTCGATGGCCTCGTCGCGCTCGCCGGCTCCGCCCGATGCCACGGCGACGGCGCGGAGTCCGCCCCGAGGTTGGTATCCCAATCTTCCCGCGTGGCAGGCGTCACGCCTCCGCGCCCGAAAGCCGACGCTGCACGTCATCACCCGATCGCGTCGGTTTGCGGACGCGGTCCCGCACCGGCGCCAGCCTCCGCGGGAGAAAGTCCGCCTGCCACAGCCGGCGCCCGTCGTGCGCAGCGTGCCAAAAGGACGCGATCAGGTGGACCGTGAGCAACCTCCCGCACGCATCGACCGGCTGCACGCCTCCCCTGAAAAATCCGCGATGAACAGCATCGCCGCTTCATCGATCGTCACCGCGTTCGGATGACGTCTGCCGCAGTCTTCAGCGGCAGCGGTCCCCTCGAGTGCGTGATACCAAGTCTCAGGTTTTTGTGTGCACTCCGGTCAGGATGGGAATCACGCGGAGGACGCGGAGACAATCAGAGAGGACGCGGAGAACAGAAGGTTTTCTCCGCGTCCTCTCTTTATTCCTCCGCGTCCTCCGCGTGATTGTTTTCTTTCCGCCAGTGCACAGGGAAGCGCCAAACGTGGTACGAGGTGATCTTTCGAGGGATACGGCACGAACGGGATGCGGCGTACGCGCACGGAGGCCCGGCGCTGCACACATCATCACACGATCGCGTCGGTTTGCGGACGCCGACCCCACACTGCAGCCGGCGCATGCCTCCCCCAAAAAACCGCGATGAACAGCGTCGCGGCTGCATCGTTCGCCACCGCATCCGGATGACGTCTGCCGCGGTCTTCAGCGGCAGCGGTCAACCGGTGCGTCGGCGGCGCGCGGGGTGGGCCGGTCCGCGGGACGCAGCACGAACGCGGCGCGCGGTCCCGGCGCATCCGGCGCCCACCCGCGCCGCGGCGCGCGGAGGCAGCCGCGCACGGTGCCGTCCGGCTCCGGCACCCCGGCGAACTCGGTGACCGTCCCCGCGTCCCCCGCCATGGACGTGAGCGCCCAGACGAGGGTATCGCCCTCCATCCGCCCGTGCGCCCATCCCTCCCCCACCCGCGCGCGGGCGAACGTCCATGCGGAGTCCACCCCCGTGCCCGCCTGCCGCCACTCCGGGCGAAAGGCGACCAGCAGCGTGTCCGGCGCAGGGGCGATCCACACCACCACGCCGTTGTACGCCTCCGGGCCGGGCGCCGCCGCCCCGGCCCGCGCCTCCGGCGTGACGCACCCCGACAGGATCAGCGCCGCGAACCCGGGCAGGCGCCTCACGGGCGGGGCTGCATCACGCAGAACTGCGACACGTCCCTGCCCACCGAGTGGGAAAGGATGATCAGCGCGTCCTGCGCCGTCACCTGGTCGTCGCAGTTGGCGTCGCCCCAGGCCGCCGTCCACCCGCCCGGCAGCGTCCGGCCCACGATCGAGGACAGCACGCCCAGCGCGTCCTGCGCCGTTACCGCACCGTCGCCCGTCACGTCGCCGGCCACGTGCGAGGGGGGCATCTCCCCCTCGACCTTGAGCCGGAACACGCGGTCTCCCGCCGTGCCGTACATCGTGCCGTCCGGGCCCAGGGCCATGGCCTGCGGGAACGGCTGTGGCGTCCAGAACGAGCGGTCCAGCTGCCCGCCGGCCGTCATTCGCCGCAGGTCCGGGTAGCCCAGGAAGTTGGTGCGGCCGTACAGCGCGCCGCCCGCGCCGATCTCCAGCTGCTGCTGCAATGAGTTGTCCGACGAGGTGATCGTGGCAACCACGCCCGTTGCGGGATTCACCCGCCGGATGGACGCGCCGTTCACGGACGCGTAGACCATCCCGTCCGCCGCGTTGAACGCCACCCCGTAGGTCCACTCCGTCGTGAGACGGGTAAGGACGCCCGCCCGCGTGCGCCGCCACAGCCCGTCATCGGCCGCCGCGAACACGTCGCCGGCCGGGGTCACCACCACGTCGTACACGGTGCCGGACGTGGACAGGAACGTCGTGACCGCGCCGTTCCGGGCCACCCGCGCCACCCGCTGCCACTCCGCGATGTAGGCCGTGCTGTCCGGCCCGAACGCCATCCCCCACCAGGCGGAGGTCGTCGTCGTGGCCCAGTGGGTGAACGCGCCCGTCTGGGGGTTCATCCGCAGCACGTGGCCGTTCACCAGCACCACCCCCAGGTCGCCCTCCGGCGCCACGGCCAGGGCCACGGGCCGGCTGTACATCTTGCCCGGGGTAAGGAGGACGAGTTCACGCTCGTACACCCGCATCCGCACCTCGATCACGGACGGGCCGGCCCACTCGTCCGCCAGCCGCGTGAGCACGTATCCCACGTGGTCGCCCTGCGTGCGGCCGCCCCGGGTCACCGTGAGCACCAGGGGGTGCGCGCCGGGAACGGGCGCCGCCGGGTGGGACGTCTGCGCACCCTCCGCCTCGCCCGGCGTGCCGGGCCGCTGCAGGGCCCCCGCGTACGCGCCGCCGCCGGGACCCGCGTCCGCGGATGCGTCCGCGGCAACGGCCCCGGGAGGCGAGGCGGTGACCTGCCCCGTGCCGTTGGCCACCTGCAGCCAGTCCGCGCCCGACACCGTGGCCGTAAGGGTGGAGGATCCCGTCCCCCCGTTGAAGATCCACAGCGTGTCCGTGCCCGTGGTCCCGTTCAGCGCCACGGGGACGTAGATGCGCGTCGCCGGCTCCGTGGCGGGCACGGGGCCGGCCCGGCGCACCTTGAGCACGTAGTCGCCGGTGCCCGCGAGGCTGCCCACCACGATCCGGTACGTGCCCGTGGCGGGGATGGTGCGCCGCGCGGCGATCCGCCCCCGCCGCACTCCCGTGAAGCCGCCCGTCTGCACGGTCGTCAGCCCCTGGATGGATCCGTTGGGCGAGTACAGGGTCATCGTGGGCGAGAAGGGGGCCGCGCCCGTGTCGAACAGGCCGAAGTCGACCACGTCGCCCGCGTTCAGCTGCACGGACACGGTGTCGCGCCGGCCCACGGCCGAGATGCGCCCCGGCAGGGAATCGCCCAGCACGAGCTGGCCGGCCACGCGCGTGTACTGCACGGCCACGCGCACCGTGTTGCTCGCCGCGCGCGAGGTGATCACCACCGTGTCGTGGTACACGCCCGGCGCCAGCCCCGCCGGCCGCGCCGTCAGGGTAAGGGTGGCGGGGGCGGTGCCCGTGTCCGGCGACACCGTGAGCCACGGACGCCCGGCCCGCGCCCGGAACCCGGCCGTCCCGGCCGAGATCCCCAGCGCGACGGTGGCCGAGGCCGACGTGTCGCCCCGCGACAGGATCGACACTCGCGCCGGCGCCGTGAGCACGGCGCTCACGGCCACGTCGAAGCCCAGCTGCCCGCCGGCCAGGGTGATGTTGCGCAGTTCCAGGCCGGACGACGCGCCGCCGTTGCTGCGCGTGCCGGGCGTGCCCGCGTCGCCGAACGTCGTGCGGCCCGTGGAGCCGGGAAACACGTCGCCGGCATCGCCCCGGTCGCGGCCCGCCAGCAGGTCGCCCAGCCCGTCCGCCTCTTCAACCGCCACGCCCATGAGCGGGTGGCCGTTCACGCGGTTGAACAGGCGGGTGGAGTCGATGACCACGGGGTCCACGTGGAACACCAGCAGCCCGGGGCCGTGCAGGTTGCGGTCGGAGAGCACGGCCGCGCGGTGCTCCATGAGAAAATACTCGCGGGTGCCGGGCACGTTGTAGCGCAGCACCGTCCCCCCCGTGTACACCTGCGGCAGCGTGTACGCCGTGCGGCTGGCCGTCACCGTCTCCACGTTCAGCCACCCCAGGAAGTCCTTGCTCCACGCGCCCATGTGCGCGGGGGCGTCCTGCCGCCGGTGGTTGCCGCTCCCCATCAGGTCCCACTCGCCCACCCCCTGCGACGTGCCGTCGGCGGTGTGGGTGTCGTACAGGTCCGGCAGCCCCAGCGCGTGCCCCATCTCGTGTGAGAACGTGCCGATCTGCATCAGCGAAGCGCCGTCGCAGTCGAGGCCCCCCTGGATGAGGTAGTCGTCCACGCGGATGAACCCGCCGCCCGCGGCCGCGTCGCCCGTGACGAACGGCTGCCCCCACCAGGCGCTGTAGACCCAGCGGTGGGGCCAGATCCCCGGCCCGCCGCACGACATGTCCTCGGCGGGATACAAAAAGGCGGCGGCGTCCACGTAGCCGTCGTCGTCGCCCGAGTTGGGCACCCCGTCGGCGCCGTCGTTGTCGTACTGCGCAAAGTTGGTCCCCGCGTCCGCCGCCTGCAGCGTGTGCCGCAGGAAGTCGCCCGTGCGGCCGTACCGGTCGCCGCCGGGGACGGGCTGGTAGTACGCCGCGTTCTGCGGCAGCGTGAGCCAGGGCGACACGGTGCCGTCCAGGGTGAACACCCCCCGCGACATCTCCGCGTACAAGCTTCGCGCCGAGTACAGCTGCGGCCCGAAGAGCCGCGTCTGGTACTCCGCCTGGGCGTACGGCGCCGTTGCGCCCGCGTACATCCCCATCAGCACCGGCACGCGCAGGGTGCCCGTGACGGCCGCCTCCGCCGCCACCAGCGCGGACACGGACAGGCGGGGCCCCTGGCGCTGCTCGAGGGCCGTGCGCCGCACGCGCACCCGCTCCGTCTTCTGCCGCCACGCGCGGCGGAACTCAAAGGCGGTGGGGTCCTCCCGCAGCTGCTCCAGCATGCGGGCGGGGGGCGCGATGCCGTTGGCGCGCCCGGCCTCCACCACGTCCTGGGCGGCGAGGGGCGTGCGCGCGGCCAGCAGCAGGGCCGCGCAGGCGAGGGGGCGGATCAGCGTCGAACGGCTCATGCGAGGTGCCATGGGGGGATGCGAGGGCGGGGGCCGGTTGCTTCAGTCCAGCGGGGTGCGGGAGAACAGCGGATGCGCCCGCTGCACGAACCGGGGGGTCAGGTTCTCGAAGGCGGCGGCACCCACCAGCTCCTCCATCCGCACCTCGAACGCCGCCTCGCCGATCTCGCCGCGCGGCGTGGCCTGCAGGGTCAGCGCCAGGGTGCCCGGCAGCCCGTCCAGCGACGCGGCCGCAAATCGGATGCGCCCCGGCTCCACCTCGTTCCACGCGCCCGCCACCCCCGCCGGGAACGATCCGCCGGTCACCGACAGGCGCTCCACGTCGTAGCGCAGCTCGCCCTGGTAGCTGGCGAGGGGCGTGGCCACCCCCTGGCGGCGCAGGTGCAGCTGCACCTCGGCCGGGCTCCCCGCCTCGACCGGCACCACCACCACCACGGCGTGCACGCCGGGTGCGAGGACGGGGGTCTCGGGGGTGGCTTCGGGCGTCGTGGGCAGGGCGTCGGTGCAGGCGGCCAACAGGCCCAGCAGGGCGGCCGCCAGGGCGCGGCGCTTCATTCGGTTCATCTCGATGCTCCTGGAAATTCGGCGGGAGTCGCGGTCAGGGGATGTACACGCGGCCGTGGACGATGAGGGGAGTGGAGAGCGGCGCGAAGTCGGTCTTCCGGGGCGCCTCCGTCACCAGCAGGGTCATGGGCGAAACGGCGCCCGCGGCCGCGGTGCCGCGCACCACCAGCACCACCGTCGCCAGCCGCACCGTCGGCGTGCCCAGCGGCTGCGTCCCCGCGTAGGCGATGGCGTAGCGGCCGGGGATGCGCACGTTCCCCGCCGAGCCGGGAAGGACGTTCTCCGCGCGCACCAGCTCCAGCACGGCCGGGTCGTAGACCACTTCCAGCTGGATGGAGCCCAGGTCGCCCGTGGGGCTGGGGCGCGACATGTCCAGCAGCACGGGCACGCGCAGGGTGTCGCCGCGCTGGGCGATGGCGTAGGGCGTGCCGGCCGCGAACGCCGTCCCCAGGATGGTGGAGGGCCCGAACACGGCCACCACGGACGTATCCCGCAGGTCGTTCACCGCGCCGACGATGCGGTTCACTCCGGGCGTCAGGCCCGTGACGCTGCCCGCGCTCGTCAGCGTCACGTTGGTGCCGGCGGTGGAGAACGAGACGGCGGCGCCGACGATGATGTCTCCCTCCGTGCTGCGCACGACGGCCGAAAAGGCCGTCGTGGCGCCCACGTCCACCGTGGCGAACACGGGGGTGACCTCGATGCTGGCGGGGATGGGGGCCGCGGCATTGGCGGTAAAGGTCGCGGGAGAGCCCGCCAGCCCGGCCACGGTGGCGGTGGCCGTCTGCGTGCCCACGCTAGATCCCAGCCGCCACGCGGACTTCGCCGTCCCGTCGGCGCGGGTCACGGCGGTGGCGGGGGTGGTCGTCCCGCCCGCGGCCGCGAACGCCACGGTGATCCCCTGCATGGCGGTGCCGTGCCGGTCCGTCACGCGCACGGCCAGGCTGTCCAGCACCAGGGTGCCGGCCGTGCCGGCGCGCTGGGGCGAGCCCACCACGGCCAGCTGCGCGGGCACGGCGGTCACCGTCACGCGCGTGGAGTCGGCCAGGGCGCCCGCCTGCGCGCGGACCCACACCGTCCCCGGCCGCTGGGCCAGGACGACGCCGCTCTCGTTCACCGTCGCCACGGCCAGGTCGCGGCTCGTCCACGCCAGCGTGCTCCCCGCGGGCAGCGTCGTCATCACGCGGCCGTTCTGGTCGGAGACGGTCGCCGTCAGCGTGAGTGAGCCGGCGTCAGGCAGCGTGGGATCGTCCGGCGTCACGTTGATGGACGTGGGCACCGGGGTCGGCTGGGGCTGCGGATCGGGATCCGTGCCGCCTCCGCCGCCACTGCAGCCAACGGCGCCGGCGAGCAGCAGGGGAAACAGGCGAATACGGGACATGCGGCGGCGATCGCTCATGGGATTGGGCAAGCAGGGAATGGCGGTCGTGCGAGCCTGCGGAAGTCCAGGCGCCGGGGCCGGCGCCTGGCTCGGGAGGGAGGCCACCCATGATACATATGCGGCAGCCCGCGCACAAGGTGACGTTTCTTCGTCAGACCTCCCGCAGGTGCCGAATCTGCTACGCTTCTGGGGGCATCCTCACGTTCACGAACGGGATTGCTTCGCGCACCACCTCTCCCCGGTACGTCCGTCGCGGCACGGATCCACAGGGACGGTGGATGTGATCACAGCGTTGTCCGTTCGTCTGCGAAGCAGGCATCTCGCTGCCTTCACGGCGAAGAACACGACCCGCACGTCATCATCCGATCGCGTCCGTTGCGCGCCGGGCGGGCGCACAGCAGCGGGTTCACGCGACGTGGGGCTGGGTACGCGGCCCAGGCACGATCAAAACCGGATGCGATCGGGTAGGGCCATCCACCGGTCTGCTCAGGGCACCGGAGCCGGCTACAGAACGCGGACGATTCGCGGAACTGCAGCCCGCACACGTCATCCCCGACCGGAGCAACGGATGGGGATGGACAGGGATGAGGACGGTGGACGGCCAGTGGCCCCCGGGCGATGGACGGCGGACGGATAACGGAGGACGGGACGGAGGGAGCAGAGGGTGATCCGCACGACGAAAAACCCCCGCGCCGCTGCGAGTGCAGCAACGTGGGGGTTCTTCGATCATGCGCCCGACAGGATTCGAACCTGTGACCTCTAGCTCCGGAGGCTAGCGCTCTATCCAGCTGAGCTACGAGCGCGCATGTACTTCGATGGATCGGAGGAGGCGAATAAGCCGAGTTCTGTCCCCGCGAACGGGGGAGGATCATTTCTCTGGGACCGACGTTGCCGCCGGCCTCGTGCAGCCTACCCGGGACTGATGACGGAGCGGGCAGCTCCTCGTCCCTGCTTGGCCTTGCTCCGGGTGGGGTTTGCCGTGCCACGACTGTCGCCAGCCGCGCGGTGCGCTCTTACCGCACCCTTTCACCCTTGCCTGTGCCCGAAGGCCATCGGCGGTTTGCTTTCTGCTGCACTTTCCGTGGCCTCACGACCCCCGGCCGTTAGCCGGCACCCTTGCCCTGTGGAGCTCGGACTTTCCTCGACGCCCACGAGGAGCGCCGCGATCCTCACTCGCCTCCCACGACCCGTGTTGTCAAAAAAAGTGCCCAGGAGAGGACTCGAACCTCCACGCCGGTTAAGGCACCAGATCCTTAGTCTGGCCTGTCTACCAGTTTCAGCACCTGGGCAGTGCATCCAAGGGACGTGCGGCGGACAGTGCTCCCGAGAGGACTCGAACCTCCACGAGCTTGCGCCCACTAGATCCTGAATCTAGCGCGTCTACCAATTCCGCCACAGGAGCGAACCGGCCGCCGTTCATCCCTTCCGACTTCTCAAGCCCTGCACGAAGGTGCGCCCAGAGAGATTCGAACTCCCGACCTTCTGATCCGTAGTCAGACGCTCTATCCAGCTGAGCTATGGGCGCACAAACCGCAAATCCTACCAGTGCACCGGGTAGGAATCGAACCTACAACCTTGGGATTAAGAGTCCCCTGCTCTGCCAATTGAGCTACCGGTGCCTCAAGCACAGGAGGGATAATGTAACCCGGCATTCCGCTCCGGTCAAGCCTCGGGGCCGTTTTTGCCGCCGCGCCCCCGGCCCATCCCCGTGCACGCCCGGAGCCCCGCCGCCCCTCCGGCCCGGCTCCCTTCCCCAGAAAATAAAAAAATCCGCCCCGGCGCGGGTGGCGCGCCGGGGCGAAAGCGAACGTGCCGCGGACGTCAGACCGTGTCGGCGCGGCGGCCACGCTCCAGCGTCATGGTAGAGGGCGCGCGAAAGGGCGCGCGGGCGGGCTCGGGAAGGCGGCGCGGCGCGGTGGGCACCTCGTCCTCGCCGTCGTCCCCGGCGCGCACCACGGCCTCGGCCCACGCCACCACGCCCGTGTGCGCCAGGACGAGCGCGCCCAGCGCCCCCAGCACCACGGCCACCATGTGGCCAGGGATGATGCGCACGGCCAGGTACCCCAGCGCCGCCAGCCCCACGCCCAGCAGCATCACCAGCGTGCTCACCCGGGCGTGGCTCCACCCGGCCTGCACGGCGCGCTGGTACGCGTGCTTCTTGTGCGCGTTGAACACCCGCTCGCGGTCCAGTGCCCGGCGCACCAGCGTGACGGTGGCATCCACCACGAACACGCCCAGCAGCAGCACCCACACCAGCATGGGCACGGCGCCCCGGTTCTCCGAGGCCACGGCCAGCGACGCGAACAGGTACCCCAGCACGCCGCTGCCCACGTCGCCCATGAAGATGCGGGCAGGCGCCCAGTTCCACAGCAGGAACCCGGCGCTGGCGGCGGCGATCAGGAACGACAGCCCGGCCAGGTCGGGGGCGCCGGCGGCCAGCAGCAGCAGCCCGCCGCCCATCCCCGTCACCACGGCCTCGCCCCCGGCAATGCCGTCGATGCCGTCCATGAAGTTGTAGAAGTTCACCGCCCAGACAATGCCGAGCGCCGCGACCACCCAGCCGGCGACGCCCAGCGTCACCGCTCCGGGGCCCACGTCGAGCCGCGGAAAGCCGCCCAGCCAGTACAGCGTCCACAGCGCCGCCGCAAAGTGCACGGCCAGCCGCGGACGGTACGTCAGGTTGTAGCAGTCGTCCGCCCAGCCGATGGCGCCTACCATGAGGCCGCCGCCCAGCAGGGCGATCCCCACGTCGGCCGACATCCAGCCCAGCAGCGTGCCCCCCAGCAGCCCGCCGAACACCACGATGGCGATGGCAAGCCCGCCGCCGCGCGGCGTGGGCACCACGTGGGAGCTACGCTCGTTGGGAACGTCCAGCTGTCCCCGCGCCAGCATCCGCCGCCGCACCACCCCCGTGAGCACCCAGCTCACCACCCCGGCCGCGGCAAATACCGCCAGAAGACTCACCATCTGGGTTTCAGTTCGCTCCCTGAAGAAACACGCTGCGGCCGCCGGGTACGAACACGGGCCGTATCAGGACGACGCAAGGCGCGCAAAGTAACACGGATCGTTCCACGGCGCACCTGGCCGCACTGCACCGATGGGACATTTCCTGGACAGGACGCTGTCCCGGCGGGGCGCGGACGCCGCAAAACGCGGAGGAGTGCATTCACCCGCAAGCATACGAACGCGGCCGCATTTCATTGCGGCCTGGGCCCGCCTCCCCGGCCCCGCATCCCCACCCGTCTGCCACTGCTGCACACTTCCTGCCACCGCGACCGCCGCGCCCTGGCCGGGGACAAGTTTCGGAGAGAACGTTCCATTCGCGGATTTGCGACGGGCCGGAGAAACGGGGGCCAGCGGTCCATCGCATACCCACCCTCGGCCATCCCCGCCCATCGTCCCGGCCCCCGTCGTCGCCCCACGGGAAGCCGGGTCAGCGACGGACGCTTCGCCCCCCGGCTGTTGTTCGCGTCAGCCGCCGCGGGGGGAACGGTGCCCGTGGGGGGCCGCGGCGCGCGCGGCCGTCTCGAACAGCTCCACGTTCTGGGCCAGCCCGTGGGCGTCCAGGCTGGCGAGCTGGCCGTACGCCGCCGCACGCTCCGACCAGCGGCGGTGCTCGCGGGCGTCCATCTCCAGGCACCGCCGCAGCACGCCCACGAACGCGCCGGGGTCATCCAGGGGCAGGTCCCAGCCCACCCCCAGCTGCTCCAGCCGGCGCCACGGCGTCTGGTCGCTGATCAGGACGGGGCAGCCGGCCGCCAGCGACTCCAGGATCACGTGGCCAAAGTTCTCGCCCCAGGTAGGCAGGAGCAGCAGGTCGTGCCGGCGCAGCACCTCCGACACCCGGACATGGGGCAGGACCCCGTGGTAGCGTGCCTCCATCCCCGGCGGCAGCTGCTCGAGGGCGCGCCGGCAGTAGCTCCAGTACGCCTCGTCCTCCACCGGCCCGTACAGGTCGAAGGTCACCCGCCCCCCCGCCTGGGCCAGCATGGCGATGGCGCCGTCCAGGTTCTTCTTGGGAGAGATGCGCGACACGTACGCCACCCGCAGCACCCCCTTTTCCTTGGGCGCGGGCGCACCCGGCGGGGAAAGGCGGTCCGATCCAAGGTCCGGCGCCACCATGACCGGCGCGCGGGCGCCGATGCGCCGGCGGATGTCGGCTGCTTCCTCGGCGTTGGACGCCTGCCAGGTCACGCCGCGCAGCAGCCCCAGGGCCCGGCACGCGCCGATGTAGATTCGCTTCTTGGCATAGCCCGGGTTGAGCCACCGCGCCCCGCGGACGGAGCGCCACCGGCGCCACGACGTCGTGCCCAGCGCCCCAGGGTGCAGCTCGCCGCGCGGGGCAAGCACCACCACGGTCCGGGGCACCAGGCCAAAGCGGCGCAGCAGCAGCGCCACGAACGTCATGCGGGCGGAAAAGAGGCTGTTGAGGTAGAGAATCTGGTGGGGTGTGCGCGCCAGCACCCGGCGCATCTCCAGCACCCCCCGCAGCCCCGGGGGCAGGTACCACACGTCGCTCCCCCCGTCGTGCAGGGGGTGCCAGCGGTCGCGGGGAATGCCGGGGTAGCGCGCCTGGTCGCCCGCGTCGCGGTCGCGGGTCACCATCCGGAAGCGGTAGCGGTCGCCCATGCGCTCCACCAGGTGCCCTACGCTGCGCACCGGCCCGCCCGCCTTGATCCCCGGAAGGTAGTAGTCCACGACGGTGAGCACCGTCGGCGGCGGGGACGCGGGCGGTTCGGCGTGCGAGAGGGGGCGCGCAGAGTTCACAGCCTTGGGGGCGACACGTGTCATGGGAGCTTGCGGTGGCGGCGCCGCCACCGCGTGGTCCGCCGCACGAGGCGGCCCCCGTACGCCCGGAAGCCGCACGGCCGTCCGTGCTGGCACGGGGCCGTGAGCATGGGGACGTGCCTGGCAAGCCGGGCGAACCACGGACACAATCGGCGCCGTGGCAGGCGCCCAACGATAGCTGTACGGGGCATTTGCGGCAACCCGCCGCAAGGCTGACCGGCCCGCGGCGTGGAGGCGCCGCCACGCCCGTTTTCTCGCGGCACGGCCCTTTCTGGATCCGCGCGGGCGTGCTATGTTGACAGGCTTGGCCCGGGGTCGCGCCGGGGACTCGCGCCGCGGGTTGAAACACTTGCGCGGCAACGGTATACTATAGGGTTGCCGATCGATCCCGGACCGCGGACTCTCGCGCCCGGGATTACACCCGTTGCTTTCAGACCAGCCGCCCGATGCTCCGTTTAGCGCGCGTGTTCGCCCTCCTGCTCCTGGCTGCCGGGGCGGTGCCGGCATCCGCCCAGACCGGGGCGGTGGCCCAGGCCGGGGGGCAGGTGACGTACAGCCTGGCCCCGGGCGACCTGCTGCGCATCGACATCTGGCGCGAGAGGGACCTGAGCGGCGAGTTCATCGTGGACGTGGACGGGGTGGTGACGCTTCCCCTCCTGGGCCGCCAGAACGTCACGGGCGTGCCGATGGACCAGCTGCACGCACGGCTGATGGAGCAGTACGCCGTTCACCTGCGCAACCCCTCCATCACCATCACGCCGCGCCGGCGGGTCAACATCTTCGGCGAGGTGCGGACGCCGGGCCTGTATCCGCTGGACCCCACCGTGAGCCTGGCGGGCGCCATCGCCCTCGCGGGCGGCGCCACGGAGCTGGGCGACCTGCAGCGCATCCGCATCCTGCGTGGGGGCCAGGAGCTCCGCGAGCGCGTGGGCGTGGCGGAGACGCTGGCCGCGGCCGACATCCGCAGCGGCGACCAGATCATCGTGGAGCGCAGGGGGTGGTTTGAGCGCAACAGCCCCATGCTGCTGGGCACCGCGATCAACGTCCTGGCGACCATCGTCACCACGTTGATCATCCTGAGCGCCAACGGCGACGACGGCGGCGGCTCCGGCACCGACAACTAAGCCGGCACACGGGCGGTCGCCCGTTTCAAGAGGACATCGCATCCATGGCTGACGTACGTTCCCCGGCGCCCCCGGCGCGTTCCGACGCAGGTTCGGAGTTCGGGGTGAAGGAGTTGTTCAAGACCCTGCGGCAGAACCGCCTGCTGATCGCGGGCGTCACCGCCGCCACCATGGCCGTGGCGGCGCTCTTCACGTGGACGCAGGAACCGGTCTACGAGAGCTCCGTCAGCCTTCAGCTGGAGGAGGAGAAGGGCGGGCTGAACCTGCTGAGCGAGCTGGGCCCCCTGGCGGGCGGCGGCAAGGACGGCATCGAAACCGACATGGTGGTGCTGCAGAGCCGGCGCATCGCGGAAGAGGTCGTGGACTCGCTGAGCCTGCACGTGCAGGTGCTGGACCTGCCCGTGCCCCGGTCCGACGTGCTCACCGTCGTGAGCGCCCCGCAGACGCGCCAGCCCCTGCTGGTGGAGCTGCGCCGCCGGGAGGACGGGGCGTACGACGCCGCCGTGCGCCGCGGGGGCGGGACGGTTTCGCCGGCCGTGGTGCGTCCCGGGCAGCAGTTCCAGTTCGGCGGGGTCACGCTGGCCCTGGCGCGGCGCATCCCGGACTCGCCGGAGCGCATCCGCATCGCGGTGGCGCCGTACCGGCAGATGGTCGCGGGGGTGATGGACCGCATCACCGTCACGCGCCCCAACCGCATGGCGCGGGTGGTCCGGGTGGGATACCAGGGCACCGACCCCACGCTCACGGCCGCGGTGCCCAACGCGGCGGCCAGCAGCTTCCTGGCGTACAAGAGCCTCGTCGGAAAGACGCAGACCAGCAGCACGGTGGAATTCCTGCGCGGCCAAGTGACCTCGTACGAGGGCGAC
>DASQZE010000302.1:0-11817 GCA_035638875.1 Longimicrobium sp. | reverse complement strand
GGCCCCCGCGCAGCCGGCAGCGGAGACCCAGCCATCGCCCGCGGCACAGCAGCCCGCCGGGCAGCAGGCGGGCGCGGACAACGGGCGGGTAAAGGCGTCTCCCCTGGCGCGCCGGCTGGCGCAGGAGGCGGGGATGCAGATCGGCGGCGTGCAGGGCACGGGGCCCGGCGGCCGCATCGTCAAGCGCGACGTGGAGCAGGCCGTGGCCCAGGGTGGGGTCTCGGGCGGCGCGCAGCTGCCCGCGGCGCAGGCGGCCGAGGCGGCCGCCCCGGCACCGTCCGCGCCGGCCGTGCAGCCGTCCACCGACGCGCGCTACCGCGAGCACCCGCTGTCGCAGATGCGCAAGGCGATCGCGCGGCGGCTGGCGCAGTCCATCGGCCCGGTGCCCACGTTCTACCTCACGGTGGAGGTGGACATGGGCGAGGCGATGGCCCTGCGCGGCAGGATCAACGAGCGGTTCGCCAGGGAAGGGGTCAAGACCAGCCCCAACGACATGGTCATCAAGGCCGTGGCCATGGCGCTGCGCGACCACCCGTTCGTGAACGCGGCGTGGACGGGCGACGCCATCCACCTGTACGAGCAGGTGCACATCGGCGTGGCCGTCGCCATCGAGGAGGGGCTCATCACGCCCGTCATCCGCGACGCGGACCGCAAGGGGCTGCGGGAGATCGCGGCCGAGGTCAAGGAGCTGGCCGGCCGCGCGCGGGAGAAGAAGCTCAAGCCCGAAGAGTTCACGGGGAGCACCTTCTCCATCAGCAACCTGGGGATGTTCGGCATCGAGGAGTTCACCGCCATCATCAACCCGCCGGAGGCCGCCATCCTGGCCGTGGGCGCCGCGGGGCCCAAGGTGGTGGTGGACGAGGCGGGCAACATGGCCATCCGCCAGCGGATGCGCGTAACGCTCAGCTGCGACCACCGCGTGATCGACGGCGCGACGGGTGCGGCGTTCCTGCGGACGCTCAAGCAATACCTGGAAGACCCGATGATGATGATCGCCTGATCGTCATCGGCCTTCTTGCCGGATACGACGCGGCCCCGCCTTCACCGGCGGGGCCGTGTTGTTTCCGTCCCGCGCCGGCATCCGGATCCCGTCCACGGCGCGGTCATCCTCCACGACGTTCAAGCAGTACCGCCTGACGATGGGTGGTCGCCGACGCACCGGCCCCTGGCTGGCTGGAATCCCGTCATGCGTCGTGCGCAGCGTGGATGCTCAGTGCGGGCTCGGGAGTACCTTGAAGTGCAGTTGCTGCAAACACACCGAGTTCACCAGCGCGGAAAGGTCCTGCTGCCGCCGCAGGAGGTCGTTGAAGTTGCGGGTGATCCCGGTTTCCGGGTCGGTGACCTGGATGCCGGTCAGAAAGCCGGAGACGGGGGGCGTGGCCGGATTGGCAAAGCCGGAGCTCACGTGCAGAAAGCGGGTCGCCGTCTCGGCGGTGTGGCATCCGTTGCAGGTGTTGAGCGAGAACTTGTGCCGCAGCCCGGGGATCACCGGCGACGGCTGCACGTTCCAGTAGAACGTCTCGTGTTGAGCGGGGGCCGCGCCTCCCCGGATGGGCGTTCCCTGGATGGACAGCGGGAGCTCGTACTTGTCGTTCAGGATGGGCCCTGCCAGACTCTGCATGTACGCGGCGAGCACCGCCTGATCAACGGTGCGCCCGGGCGTCTGCGCGACCGTGGAGGCAAGGAGGTAGCCCGGGTCGCTGGAGCCGGCCCCCGCCACGTCGAACTCGCGCATGTCCCAGTGCGGCATGGTGAACCATGTGAGGAGCCCCGGAGAAAGCTCGTTCGTGCGCAGCTGGTTCAGTGCGCTGCGATTGGGCGGCCGGTCGGCGCGGGCCCCGGCCTGGGTGAACCCGTGGGTCACGGCTGCCAGTGCGGTCCTGTAGCCAGCCCCGAAGTTGGTGTGGGTGGAAAGAGCAATCCATTCCGCGGCCCGCGCCTGGGCCTCGTTGCAGCCGAGACCGGGGAGCGAGTATTCCAGGATGATGGTGAATGGAAGCGGCGCGCAGTTCTGGGCCGGGTCCACCGCCTGGAAGATGAAGCGTCCCTCGCCCGTGCCGCCGCCGTACGCCCCGTTTCCACGCAGGTCCACGCGGCTTACGATGGCGACCAGCTTGAACGGGAGCTGTGACAGTCCCCACCCGTTTGCGCTGTCCATTGCGGTCGTCAGGCCCGCAGGGGGCGTGCGTCCCGCAACAATCCATCCGTTCACCTGCCCACCCGCCGCCCAATCCGCGAGCCAGCGCTCCATCACCAGCCCGGCCGGCAGCCCCGTGGCGATCTGGTTGGCGATCTGCGTGACCAGATATGGAAAGCTCCAGGCACCCATCGTGTTTCCCGTCCTGGTGCACGGGTCCCATGTACGCTGCGGATCGGTGAGCACCTGGCTGTTACGGATCAGCAGCGAGCGGTCAGGGTCCACGGTCGTGGCGATTCCCTGCGGGACCGTCAGCACGAACGTGGAGCCGGCCCGGATGTGCTCCCGCGCCACGAACCGGGGGCGGGTGTGGGCGGCCAGCTCCCGCCCCGTGAACACGGGAACCCTGCCCCCGGCTGCCGCGTACCGTTCCAGGCGCTCCTGTCCGGCGGCGAACTGCTCGGTGGGAAAGTCGACGAATGTGGAATACGTGCGGTCGTCCGCGAGGGCATCGCCCCGCAGCCCGTCGTCGCGCAGCACGACCATGCGCTCACCTGGCCGGATGATGATCGTCCTCCCGAGGCGTTCCTCCGGCGAAAATCGGACGTGGAGCAGGGCATTTCCTTCGGGAGCGGGCGGGTCCAGCAGGCGCACCCACATGCTGTCCACGTCCGGCGGCATCCGCGCGAAGCCGGCATTCAATCCCGGTTGCTCCGGCAGCCGGCCCACGTCCACGGCCGGCCTGCACGAAGCAAGCATCGCGGCGAGGAGGAGCGCGCAGCAGAACGGATGGTTGGCGGAACGTCGTGTGGTCATGATGGCCTCGTGGAATGAAGGGAACTGGCATCGAGCACGTGTTGCCCAGCGGGAAGGGCGGTCAGGGAGGGATAAAGCGGATGGGACTAAACGATGGTCGTGCGGGCATTCCAGGCACTCGGCAGCGCAACGTACGTACCGCATTCCCGCGTGGTCATGATGCGCGCAGCGCGCTGCCGGAACCCGGCCCGGACACAGGGATTTTTCAGGCACTGCCCCGAGGTCGGGCGTCTGGCTCGCTGGGTCGGTCCAGGTACAATTGGGGGGAGTACGCCCCCATTCTCCGCCGGTTGGAAAGTCGTCGGGGAGACAAATGCGGGTGGGCGAAGGAATGGCCCGCAAGGCACACCTCTCCGCTTCACCCTTCCGAGCCTGGATCATTCACCCGCTCGCCGGCGCATGGGAACGTGCTGTGGCCGCAGATGGTAGCAGTGCGCCGAGGTTTCCCCTTCCGCGGATCCATCGTTGCCGCGATCATCGTTTCCCCCGCTTTCGGAGCGGATTTCATGCGCCGCACGCTTCTCCTCCTCGCATCCCAGCTGGCCTGCATCGCCGCCGCGCAGCCTGCCGCCGCGCAGCCTGCCGCGGCGCAGGACACCATCCGCCCCGGCGAGAGCGTCACGGGCGCGCTGGCCGCGTCCGACCGTGTGGTGGACGACGGCTCGCACTACGACCTCTGGCGGTTTCCCGTGCTGGCCCGCCACCGCTACCGCGTCACCCTGCGCTCGGACGTGTTCGATGCGGTGGTGGAGGTGGGGCCGGAAACCGGCATGGGGTGCCTGGCCTGCAGGATGGACGACGACGGCGGAGACGGGATGAATGCATCCCTGGCCTACACGGTCGCGGAGGACGGCACGTACGAGATCCGCGCGAAGTCGTACGACGAGGAGGCCCTGGGCGCATACGTGCTGACGCTGGTGGACGAGGGGATCCACGAGTCGCACGAGCCCGCCTCCACCCCCATCGGCGCCGGCGAAACGGTGCAGGGCGAGCTGGCGCCTGGGGATGGCCGGGTCCGCGGCCGGTCGTTCTCCGACACCTACTCGTACCAGGGCCGGGCGGGGGAGACGCTCCTCGTCACCCTGACGTCGGACGCGTTCGATACGAGCGTTTACTTTGGACGGGTGAACCTCCGGGTGTGCCGCTCGATGGACGGGGACGACGATAGCGGCGAAGGCACCAACAGCCGCCTGGTGGTCCGGCTGAACGAGGACGGCGAGCACCACGTGCACGTGGCATCCCCGGTCCAGGGCGGCCTGGGTGCCTACACGCTGCGAGTGGAGCGTGTGGGCGCCGAGCTGGACGGGGTGGATACGGTGAACACGCAATCGGACCTGTCGCGGGGATCCACCGTGGTGAGCCGGCTGGACGGGGCCGACCCTCGCCTGGAAGACGGCTCGTTCTACGAGGAGTGGACGTACCGCGGCGAGGCCGGCGAGACGTTGACCCTGCACATGCGGTCGCGGGACTTCGACACGTACCTCTCCGTCGGCCGCATCATCAACGGTGTGTGGAAGGAGCTGGGGCACAACGACGACGGCGAGGCCGGCACCGACAGCGACCTCACCGTCACGCTCCCCGCGGACGGCGAATACGTGGTCCGCGCGAACGTGTTCGGCGCCGGCGGCAGCGGACGGTATTCCGTGGTCGTGGACCGCAGCTAGCGGCGATTCGCATCCCACCCGCGAGGCCCCGGCCCAACACCGCCGGGCTTCCGCGTTATCATACCGAATTCCATGGTTCCGTATGCATCCACCCATCGTGTTTCACGCAGAGGGCGCAGAGAACAGAGGAGAGGACGCAGAGGTCCCAACCGGGTTTTCCTCTGCGTCCTCATCTTTTTAGCTCTGCGAACTCTGCGTTGAAATTCACGGACCGGGATGCACACGGAATCCTGGCAATGGGGTATGATACCGAATCCCGCAGTTGATTGTGCACTCGGATTTCTACTGCGTCTCACACAGAGGGAAAGAGGTCACGGAGGACAGACCGATCCTCGTTTCTTCAGTGTCGTCCGTGTGAGCGGGGAGTGCACAATTAATCCGAGCATCTGGTATGATATACGGACCGCGCGCGGAATCACCACGACGGACGGAACGTGGGGCGCGGCGGATGGTAGCATTGCGCCGAGGTTCTTACCTTCCCGCGGACCGGTCATCCGGCGACCCGCATCTTCCCGCTTTCGGAGCGGATTTCATGCGTTCCACGATCCTCCTCGTCGCGCCCCTCGTTCTGGGCCTCGCGGCGCCGGCCGCCGCGCAGGACACCATCCGCCCCGGCCAGCGCGTCTCGGGCCGGATCACCGCGGCGGATCCCGCGCTGCCGGGCGGCTCGCACTATGACGTGTGGCGCTTCAGCGCGCAGGCGCACCACCGCTACGTGGTCACGCTGCTCTCCGACGACTTCGATGCGTCGCTCGTGGTGGGCCCGGACATCCAGCCCGGGTGCGACGCCTGCTCCGTGGACGACGACGGCGGAGGCGGGACGAACGCATCGCTGGAGTACGTCGGGGCCGAGGGCGGCACGTACGAGATCCGCGCCCAGTCGTTCGACGCGGAAGGCCTGGGCAGCTACGACCTGATCCTGGAAGACGCCGGCGTCCACGACGAGGGCAAGCACGCGCCCGCCGCCGCGGGAATGCCCATCACCCTGGGGCAGGCGGTGCAGGGCGAGCTGGCGCGGGGCGATGCCAAGGACCATGGCCGCTCGTACTCCGACACCTACTCGTACCAGGGCAGGGCGGGGGAGACGCTCGTCATCACCCTGGATTCCGATGCGTTCGACGCCGTGCTCAACTTCGGGTGGGTGAACGAGGGCGCGTGCGTGGAGCTGAACAACGACGACGACGGCGGGGAAGGGACGAACAGCCGCCTGGTCGTCACCCTGCGCGAGGACGGCGAGCACCACGTCCACGTGGGATCGTCGGATCAAGGGGCGCGCGGCGCCTACACGCTGCGGATGGAGCGGGCGACGGAGCCCGTGGCGGAGCTGGAGGAGGAAGCGGAGGATGCGAAGTGGCCCATCGTGGCGGGGCGCGCCATCGAGGGCCGCCTGGACGACGCCGACCCGCGCGCGGACGACGACTCGTTCTACGAGGCGTGGACGTACATGGGCGGCGTGGGCGAGACCATCACCATCCGCATGCAGTCCGCCGACTTCGACACGTACCTCGTGGTGGGGCGCACGGTGACGGGCGAGTGGAGGGAGATGGAGGCCAACGACGACGGCCCGGACGGCACCAACAACAGCGAGTTGACGCTCACGCTGCCGCAGAACGGCGAGTACGTGATCCGCGCGAACGCGTTCGCCGCCGGCCAGACGGGGCGCTACACGCTGCGCATCGACCGCAACTGATCCACGAATCCTCCCGCATCCGGAGCCCCGGCCGAAACTCGGCCGGGGCTTCGTGCGTTCCGTGGGGAGCATGGGGAACGCGACGCACTGGATGATGGACGGAATCCGCCATATCGTCCGTGACTGCCGCATCCCCATCCATCGCCCCCCTCACGCTTCGCGCCGGAGCCCTCCCGATGTACCTCACCCTCTTCAACCTCGCGGGATTCGCCATCGTGGCGTGGCTGCTGCTCGTACTGCTGCCCACGTGGAAGGTCACGCGCTGGCTGGCGGAATCGGCCGCGTTCCCCGTATTTCTCTCGGTCCTGTACGTCGTGGGCATCGTCCCCATCTTCATGCAGGCGGGGCCGGGGATCATGGCGGACTTCGGCAGCGCGGAGGGCGTGCTGCGGCTGCTGCGGAACCCGGACGTGGCGCTGATCGCGTGGATCCACATCCTGGCGTTCGACCAGGTGGTGGGGATGGTGATCTACCGCGACAACATGGCCCACCGCTACGTGCCCATCCCCGTGCAGTCCGTGGTCCTGGCGGCCACGCTGATGTTCGGCCCCGTCGGCTTTCTCGCGTACTACGTGCTGCGCGCGTGGAGCCGCCGCCGCCGCGCCGCGCACGGGCAGCAGGCGGAGACGGAGCCCGGCGTGGGGCGCGTGCGTGCGGCGGACGGGATCGCGACGGCCCTGCGCATGGCGGCGGGGGGCGCGCTGGGCGTGTTCCGGCGCGAGCGGGCGCTGACCTTCGTGGCGCTGCTTTCCATCGCGCTGGGGATGGGGTGCGCGGCGGCGATCGGCATCCGCGGCGGCGAGGCGGTGGGCGCGGAGGGGCACCTGCAGAAGGCCATGAGCTTCGACGTGGCGCTCGGCATCTACCTCCTCACGCTGGTGATGCTGATGCCGCTCGCCCGCTTCTCCCCGCGCGGCGCGACAGCGTGGCGGGCGTCACAGGTGGTGCTGGTGCTGTTCGCGCTGGGGATGGAGAACGTGCAGATCGCGCGCGGCATCGACCCGCGGTTCACGAAGACCGGCTCGGTGGCGGACCAGGTCCTGGGCGGGTTCTTCTTCCTGGCCGCCGTGGGGATGATCGTGCTGTTCGCCATCCAGGCGTGGACGATCCTGGCGCGGCGGATGGACGGCGCGGACGGGCCGCTGCTCCTGGCCCTGCGCTACGCCGGCGCGGCCACGTTCGGCGCGTTCGCGGCGGGGTTGTGGATGACCTTGGTGAACGGCTCGCGCGTGGGCGAGGCGAGCATCCTGCCGCTGCACGCCGTCGGGTTCCACGGGCTGCAGGCGCTGCCGCTGGTGGCCATCCTGCTCGCGTGGGCCGGCGTGGCGCCCGCGCGGGCGCGTCCGTCCATCCACGCGGCGGGGGCGGCGTGGCTGGCCGCGTGCGCGGGCGTGGCCTGGCAGACGGCGCAGGGCCGCGCCGCGCTGGAGCCCAGCCTGGCGAACGCGATTGCGGCGGGCGCGCTGCTGGCGTGGGCGGTCGTGGCCGCGCTGGCCCTGCGCACGTGGCTGCGCGGCGGCGCGCAGACCTCCGCGCTCCATCCAGTGGCGGCGTGAGTCCCGCCCGCGGCGCGATGGGGATGGCTGCGGATCGGAAAACGCCACGTTGCGGACGATCGATACCGCCGTGGCCGTATTCTGGCTAAGCGCTTCTAAGCGCTTGACTTGGAATCATAAAGTGGGTAAAGTAGACGCGGCGGAAATACCGCCAGTGTACTCAGGAGTGAGTATCGTGGGATGTGTGCGGAGGCGGAAGCGGGGGGCATGCACCCTGCTTCCGCCTTCGTACGTCCGGGGGTGAGGTCACACTGGATCCTGGCACTGGAGCCAGGATCGTGACAGAGCGAATGAATTCGCCGCAACAAGCACACGAAGTCCGCCTGCGCGGACTCCCGTCGCGGACGGAGTGCCACGCGATGGAGCCGAGTATGTGCGGCGGCGGAGTAGATTCCTCAGAGGCGCGTATGCATTGAGGCACGGGCGAGTGCCGTCCTGCGCTCCTTCCGGAATGACAGTCTCGCGCGCAGCAGCTGACTTTTCTACGCGGTTGAAGCCTCGTTCGGCGAGCGCAGCGAGCCGAGACGGGGCTTATGGCTTTCCCAGCGGCGGGTTTACCCGCTCGGGAAGGCCGCCATCATTCCGACCTTCTCCCCCTCCCGGCGCAGTTTGCCGGGGGAGGGGCCGGGGGGTGGGGGACGCAGAAAGGCCTCCGCCCAAACCCGGGACGGAGGCCTTTCGCATCATCCATCCATCACCCGCGGATCACGGGGTGCGGACGGACTCCACGCGCAGGGTGTAGGTGCCCGTCTCGTCCGCGCCGAACGAGTTGGCACGGATCACGTACTCGCCCGCCGCGGGGAGCGTGACCTCGAGCAGCGAGTTGGTGCCCTCGCCGCCGTCGTCCATGGTGGCGATCTCCTCCCACTCGTCGCCGTCCATCCGCCCGATGGCCAGGTAGGTGTCGAACTCCTCGGCGTCCATGCTGATGCGCAGCTGCTCGCCCGCCTGGCCCTGGTACGTCCACATCTCGTAGAACGACTGGTCCGCGTCCAGCACGGCATCGCCCTCGTCCAGCTCGCCGTTCGCCGTCGCGCCGGCGCTGATGCGGCGGGCGGAGGCGGGGCTCTGGTTGGCGGCGCGCTCGCGCAGGGCCAGCGTGTACGCGCCCGTGTTCTCGCCGAACGAGGTGGCGCGGATCGCGTACTCGCCGTCGGCGGGGACCACGTAGCGCAGGCGCGAGCCGGTGTCCTCGCCGCCGTCGTCGTCCGTGGCCAGCTCCTCCCAGTCGCAGCCGTCCAGCCGGCCCAGGGCGAGGTAGGTGTCGAAGTCGCCCGACGTCATCACGACCTCGATGCGCTGCCCGGCGCGGCCGCGGAACGCGTACGCATCGTAGAACTTGCCGTTCTCGCTGTCCTCCTCGTCGGTGTCGGCCAGCGTGCCCTCTTCCGTGCCGCCGAAGGAGATGGGCCGGCTGCCGCCCGTGCTGGCGGCGGGCGCCTCCGACAGCGCGACGGTGTACGGCCCCATCCCGTCTACCCCGAACGACTGCACGAGCACGATGTACGACCCCGCGCGCGGCGCCGTGAAGCGCAGGCGCGAGTGCGTGCCCTCGCCGCCGTCGTCGTCCGTCTTGATCTCGTCCAGCACCGGCCCCACCTGCCGGCCCACGACCAGGTAGGTGTCGAAGTCGTTGGACTCGGCCGTCACCAGCAGCCGCTGGCCCTGGGCGGCGTCGACGCGGTAGGCGTGAAAGCGGCCGCGGTTGTTCACCGGCTCGTCGGACTGCACCAGTGACCCGGTAAGGGACTGCCCCATCCGCAGGGGCATGATGCCGGGCTGGGCGTGCACCGTCCCGGCCAGGCCGGCGGAAAGCAGGCACGCGGCCAGGGGCGCCGCGGTGCGGGCAAACGGGTTCATGGGACGCTCCAGGGAGTGGTGGAAATGGTGGATGATGAACGGTGCAACGCCGGACCGGCGGGGGGCGGTGCCGCGTGCGTTCAGGGTGGTCGGCTGGAATGCGCGGAGCCGGGCGGGGAGGAGGCGGCCGGGGGGCCGCGTTCCTCATGCTTTCGGCCAATCTAGCGCTTCCCTGCCGCCGCGAAAGTGCGCAGGATGCAGAACCGCACACCGCGGGCGACTGCTACTCGCCGAGGATGCACGAAGTTCCGGCGGACCTCCTCCGGCGCTTCGCTGGAGTCGGGGCGGGAACCAGAATCGGAGCGGAGAAGGATGGATTGCGCCGGCAGCAACCCGCCCCTCCCCCGGCCCCTCCCCGCTCGTTCCTCGCGGAGAGGGGAGACCTTCCGTCGCGGTGCACAGACGGTCGGTGGCGTGGCACCTGCCCGCGAACCACGATTCGTAGGCGAGGTTCCGTCCTGAGCGGCTAAAGCCGCCGCTGGGACTGCCATAAGCCCTGTCTCGCGCTGACGCGCTCTGCGAACAGGGCTTCAACTGCTTCAACCACGGACTGTGCCGGCGGCGTGGCACCCGCCCGCGACGGACAGTCCGCGCAGGCGGACTTCGTGTAGCCGTTGCGGCGAATTCATTCGCTCGGCCGGGTGTGGCCCCCAGGCACCATCCCCGGCCGCCTCCCATGGCAAACTGCGCCGCGAGTGGGGGAGAACGGAGTTGGTGCACCAGGGCCGGCATCCGTCGCGCGCCCCCACCCGCTCGATTCCTCGCGACCTCCCCCAATCCTGGGGGAGGTGCTTGTCTCGACCAGGCTCCGTCCCGGCGTGGCACCCGCCCGCGACGGACAGTCCGCGCAGGCGGACTTCGTGTGGTCGTTGCGGCGAATTCATTCGCTCTGCCCCGGCTGCGGTCGGCTGCGGTCGGCTACGGTCGGCTGCGGTCGGCTACGGTCGGCTACGGTCGGCTACGGTCGGCTGCCCGGCGAGGGAAGTGTGGCGGGTGTGCGGACCAGCCGACCGGATCAGCCGGGGGTGAAGAGCGTCGTTTCGGCGGCGAGGGCGGCGATGCGCTTCTGGGCCACGGGGAGCGCGTAGTCGGCAATGCGGTCCCAGGGGATCCAGGCGACGGCATCGTAGTGCAGGGGCTGCGGATCGCCGTCCGTTACGGTACAGCGGAGGGCGTGGTAGGTGGCGCGGACGTGCGTAAAGGTGTGCTGCACCACCGCGACCGGCTCACCGACCTGGATGCCGATGCCCAGCCCGTCGCGCGCGGCGCGCGCGGCGGCGGCGGGGAGCGATTCGTCGTCGGCGCGGACGGCCTGGGGAAAGGCCCACATCCCGCCCAGCCGCGCAGCGACGGGGCGGCGGACGAGCAGCACCTCGCCGGGACGCTGGATGACGGGCACGGCGGTGTCCTCGTGCGGAAGGGGCGCGGCCTTTTTGGGCGCGGGACGCTCGTTCTGCGTGCCGGCCGCGTAGGCCGCGCACCATTCGCGCACGGGGCACTCGCCGCAGCGCGGGTTGCGCGGCGTGCAGACGGTGGCGCCCAGCTCCATCAGCGCCTGGTTCACGTCGCCCGGGCGCTCGCCGGGGATGAGTTCCGCGGCCATCCGCCAGAGGTTGTCGTCCGCAGGCGCGGGATCGTCCGTCCAGCGGGCAAAGACGCGGCGCACGTTGCCATCCACCACCGGTTCCGCGCGCCCGAACGCGATGGACATCACCGCGCCCGCCGTGTACCGCCCGACCCCGGGCAGCGCGCGGAAGGCCTCCGTGTCGCCGGGAACGCGGCCGCCGTGCTGCTGGGCGACGGTGCGGACGGCCGCGTGGAAGTTGCGGGCGCGCGAGTAGTATCCCAGCCCCTCCCACGCCTTAAGCACCTCGTCCAGCGGCGCGTCCGCCAGCGCCTGCACGGTGGGGAAGCGCGCCAGCCACCGCTCGTAGTACGGCCGCACCGTCTCCACGCGCGTCTGCTGCAGCATCACCTCCGACAGCCACACGCGGTACGGGTCCGGCTGCTCGCCCGGCGCCGACCGCCACGGCAGGTCGCGGCGCGCGGCATCGTACCAGGCGAGCAGGCGGGGGCGGAGGACGGGGAAGGACA
>DASQZE010000301.1:0-3741 GCA_035638875.1 Longimicrobium sp. | reverse complement strand
CAGCCCTATCCCGAGCCGTTCCCCGAGCTGGGGATGGGCGACCAGGCGACCATGGCGGCCCTGCTGCGCGCCACCAACGACGCGGACCCCGAGGTGCGCCGCAGCGCCGTGTGGGCCCTGGGGCGGATGGATGGCGGCGCGGTGGTGGGCTCGCTGGTGCGGTCGATGACGGACAGCGACGCGCGGGTGCGCAGCGCGGCCGCCCTCGCCCTGGGCGAGTACGCGGAGCGGCAGGAGACCACGCGCGTGGCCACGCGCAGCACGGGCGCCGATTCGCTGCGTGCGCCCGCGGGCTCCGCGCCCTCCGCCGGTCCGCCGCCGCGCGCGGCCCGTACGGACATCGGGGGCGGCACGCGCGACCCGGGGCTGAGCATCCTGGGCGGGCTGATGGAGGCGGACAGCACCCCCTACGCCGGCGGGAACGACCGCCACTGAGCGTACCGTCCTGGGAGACCAGGGAAACGCCGCCCCGGTGCTCCGGGGCGGCGTTTCCGTCTCTGGCCAGCCTCCCAGCGGTGGTCCCCCCGCTCGCCCGACCCGCGCGTGGTCGTGCCGCACCGGGGGTATCCTGCCCGCGCAACCCGCCCCCAGGGGGTCTTGAGCCCGGGTGGGGGGCTCGCACTCCCCCCACGGCGCCGACCGTCCATCATCCTCCTCTCCCCATCCTCTTCGCATCACCATTGCACCGCACCCCCTTGACCCTGACATTAGCGTTAGGGTTTAGATTGATGGCGTGACGGAGATCGCGAGCACAGGAGGAGCACATGCGGGTGGGGGAGATCGCGGAACGGGCAGGGGTGAGCGTGCGCGCCATCCGCTACTACGAGCAGGCCGGCCTGCTGCCGGCGGTGCGGCGCGCCAACGGCTACCGCGAGTTCGACGCGGGGGTGGTGGACCGGGTGCGCGCCATCCGCGACCTGCTGGACGTGGGATTCACCATCGACGAGATCGTGTCGCTGTCGCCGTGCCTGCAGGGCGCGGCCAACGACGCCCCCTGCCGCACGCAGACCGTCACGCTGTACCGGGACAAGCTGGACCGCATCAACCAGCAGGTGAACACGCTGCTGGACCTGCGCCAGCGCATCCAGGAGCGCATCGCCGTGCTGGAGCCGGCCCGCGCGGCCGTGCCCGCCTGATCGCGCCAACCCTTTCGAGCAAGCGAGACGAGACCATGGCTGGAGCCGCCGTTACCGTGACCGACGCCACCTTCGCCAACGAGGTGGAGCAATCCGACAAGCTGACCGTGGTGGACTTCTGGGCCACGTGGTGCGGGCCCTGCCGCGTGATCTCGCCCATCCTGGAGCAACTGGCCATGGAGCGCGCGGACGAGCTCAAGGTCGCCAAGGTGGACGTGGACGAGAACCAGCAGACGGCCGCGCGCTTCAACATCCGCGCGATGCCCACGCTGCTGTTCTTCAAGCAGGGCAAGGTGGTGGGTCAGATCGTGGGCGCTGTGCCCCGCGCCCGCATCGAGCAGGCCATCGAGCAGTACGCTTGACCGGTATCCGCCTCATGGAAGTAGAAAAACGCGGAGAGCACGCCCTGTGCTCTCCGCGTCATCTTTCTCGATCGCCGGCGAGGGATATGTGACCGGATAGCCCGGCGGATTCTCTTCGGGCCGGCGGTCTTCGCGCAGGCAGAGCGAATGAATTCGCCGCAACGACCACACGATGTCCGCCTGCGCGGACGGTCCGTCACGGGTGGGTGCCACGCCACCCGCGGCTCACCCGGCCGCGACGCATCCGGCCCATCGGCTCAACAGTCGCGGCGTGATGCGGGGATGCGAACGAGGCGGCACCGCGCGGCGCCGCCCTCGTCGTTCATCCACCGATGCCGCTACTGCCAGGCCGTGATGGCCGCGCCGCCGGGAAGGCCGGGGATGGGCACCTGCGTGAGCCCCGTGCCGTCCGCGTTCACCACCCAGTTGCCGGCGGGCGCACCGTCCGGGTATCGCTGCGCGTAGAAGGCGATGCGCCCGTCCGGAAGAAAGGTGACGTTGCGGTAGGCGTGCTCCAGCGAAAAAGCCACCCGCGTCACGCGCTCGGTCACCATGTCCGCCGCGTAGATGGCCGACTGCTGCCCGGGAAAGCCGTCCGAGTACGCGAACGTGCGTCCGTCCCGCGACCAGTCGATCTGCAGGTACGGGTGGCCGACCAGGCCGCCGAATCCCTGCTCGCCCGTTCCCTGGGGGGTGATGGAGAGCACGCGCGTGATGTCCCGCACGTCCACGGGCGCGCGGATGAACGTGATGCGGCTGCCGTCGGGCAACCAGGCGGGCATGGAGGGATAGTACCCCGCCGGGGCCCGCCAGATCGTCGTCTCCGTCGTCTCGCCCAGGCGGATGACGCGGACCTCCGTCGTGGTGACGTAGGCGATGCTCGTGCCGTCGGGCGACCACTCCGGGTGCGAGCGGATGGGCGAGCCGGCCGGCGTGACCTGCGTGATGCGCAGGCTGTCCAGGTCGATGGTGAAGATGCCCTGCGGCCCGCCCCCCGCCGGGGCCGCCGCGTACGCGATCCGGCGCCCGTCCGGCGAGAACCGGATGCGCGCGGCGCTCGTCCCCGTGACCAGCGTAACGGGGTCGCGGTCCGGGAACGCGATGTGGAGCGACGACACGTTGTTGGCGAACGCCAGGTAGGCCAGCCCGTTGCGCTCGCAGCGCACGCGAAAGGTCACCTGCGCGCTTTGCCCCGCGACCACCTGCGCCTCGCGCGTGGTGCCGTTCTCCACCGCGCAGTAGAGCGAGGCCTTGCCCAGGGCAAAGGAGTAGCTGCCCGGCGCGAGCGAATCCAGCCGGACGCTGCCGTTCACGGGCAGGTCCAACGGCGCGGCGCCCGTGCGGGTGACCTGGTATCCGTTGGGGTCCGGCAGCCCGCCGACGGTCTCGATGGTGAGGGTGACCGAGCCGGTCGTGGGCGGCTCGATGGGATTGGGATCGTCGCCGCACGCGGCGGCGAGCAGCGCGACGGCCACGACCAGCGCGGCCTTGCGGAATTCGGGAAGCATGGGACGTGGAGCGGAGTGGACCGAGCTGCGGATGTTCATCAACGGTAACGATGCGCGGGCCGGCGAGGAAGCCCCCGCCGGTCAGTCCGCCAATGGGACAAATCCGGCCTGGCGGAAATGATGATCTCGTGTCGCGACAAGATGGATATCCTGCTCGCGCATGACCACGAACGACAAACAGTCCGTGAGTCCCCAATCCTTGTCGGAGACTTCCTCATACTGGCGGAGAGCGGAGTCGAGGAGCCTGCGATCGACCTGGACGACATCGAACCTGGCGTCGGCGTAGCAGGTACGCGCGAATTGGGCTGCTCCGGTCCGGTTGTACTTGGCCAAGCCGTTGCAGGCTTCCAGGAGAATCGCGTCCGTGGTGACGAGTGTGGCCGCGGAGCGGATGCGGGGAAGGAGGCGCTTCGCCTCGGCATGATCCGCGTCTCTGGCGTTCAGCAACGCGAGGATGAACCAGGTGTCGAGAAAGATGCGCTCCCGCGTCACGGTTCCGGATCGGCCCGCTTGGGGGTACCGTACAGGTAGTGATCGTGCTCGGCGGCCCAGTCCGACGGGGCTTGCACCGTGCCGATCAGCGTCTCCAGCACCGCCAGCGCGTCGCCCCCAGGGACAGGCTGCTCCGCGATCGACGGTTCCGCCCGCAGGGTGACCTCCACCTGCTCCCCCGCCGCGAAAGGCAGATTGCTCAGGACGAGCGTTCCGTTCTCCGAAACGTGAGCGTGGGTATGG